>JBIOJD010000027.1:0-18414 GCA_044450485.1 Polyangiales bacterium
GGTCGGCCACCGGCTGCGCGATGGTGACCGCGTGCTGATCATCGAAGACGTGACCACCGCCGGCACCTCGGTCCGCGAATCGGTGCCGCTGCTACGCGCGGCGGCCAATGTCCGGATCGTGGGCCTGGTGGTCGCAGTCGATCGGCTCGAGCGCGGGACAGACGAACGCAGCGCGCTCACCGAGCTCGCGGAAACGTATGGCATGAAGGCCTTTGCGCTGGTGACGATCGACGAGATCGTGCAGGAGCTGCGCGGACGGGGCGCGAGCGGACGCGAAGTGCTGAGCGACGAAACACACGCGCGCCTACAGGCTTATCGCGCGCAATACGGCGCCGCGCGCTGAGGCTCGCCCGCAGGGGACGCTCGGCGGCCGGCTCGGCGTCGCTCTTGCGCGGACGCGGGTCGCGGCGTAACGATCGCTGCATGCGTCTTGGTTGGAGCTCCGTGTGCGAAGTAGCCGTGTACGGCGTCGTCTGCGCCGTCATGCTCGGTTGCTCGGGCGGATCGGGCGGCGCGGGCGGCACGTGCAGCGCCAGCGTCGGTCGCTGCCCCTACGGCTGCGCGCCCGGTATAGGTTGCCTGCAGTGCGGGAGCAACGCGGATTGTGCGGGCAGGCGTGCAGGCCCGGTGTGCGTGGCGTCGGCCGGACGCTGCGGCGAGTGCGCGACCGCGGCTGATTGCGGCACCGGCCGGAGCTGCGATCCGGCGACCTTGCTCTGCGTAGCCGCGTGCACGGGCGACGCCCAGTGCGCTGCGCCGGCCGCGCACTGCGACCCCGGGCTCAAGGTCTGCATCGGCTGCCGCACCAATGGCGACTGCAGCGGCGGGCGGCCGTTGTGCTCTCCGGTCACTTCGCGCTGTGCCGCCTGCGTCACCAATGGCGACTGCGGCGTGGCCAATCCAGCGTGCGACGCGGTCGCCGGTCAGTGCGTGCAGTGCCTGGTCGACGCCGACTGCAACCCGACTGCGGGCGTGTGCGGGGCCGACCAGCGCTGTCACCCGCGCTGCACCTCGAACACGCAGTGCGCGCCCCCGCGACCGCTGTGCGCGCCGACCGGCTCGTGCGTCGCGTGCCTCGTGAATACCGACTGCGGTGCGGGCGCGCCCGTTTGCGCGAGCGACGGTCACTGCGCTGCGTGTCAGAGCAATCCAGATTGCCCGGTTGCCGCACCGGTGTGCCAAGCCAACGCCTGCGTGCAGTGCGCCGCCGACGCCGACTGCAAGAGCCCCACGACGCCTCACTGCCGCCAGAGCGCTTGCGTCGAGTGCACGACCAACAAGGACTGCACCGACGCTGCCCGCCCCCGCTGCCGCAACGACGTCTGCGGGCCGTAGATACGCGCCACGCTCGCGAAGGAGATCCTGAGGGGTGAATCGTCGCTTCGCGACGAGAGGGGAGCGTAGCTCCCGCTCCGCGGGGGGTGGGGCCCCCGCGACTTCACTTCGCGGGGGAGGGGCCGCAGGGCCGGCGTGCCGCCCCTCGCTAAATGAGCAGCAGCAGTTGGCGCCCTTGCGCCAACAGCGCGCCGTCGAGCGACCAGATCTCCGCGCTTTCCTCGGCGATGCCTTCGTAGGCCATGGTGCTCTCGACGCGCAGCAGCACGTAGTCCTCCGGCGTGGCGGTAGGCAACGGCACCGGCCGCCGGAAGTACAGCGTGACCTCGACCGTCGGCGCCGCGCCGCGGAAACGCTGCTCGAGCTTGCGCGCAAAAGGGGACGGCGGCCAGGCATCCCAGAACGCGGCCAGCGAGAGCGCGTCGACCACGCGCGGATCGGCAAACCGCAGATAGCCGCCCGTGAGCGCGCGTTCGCCCGTACGCAGTGGCGCTCCGATCGCGCGCCACATGTCGTAGCGCTGGTTGAGCGGGATCTGCTTCTCGATCGGCTCGCTCTGCTCGAGCGGCCGAGCCTCCGGCATGCGGCAATCTTGATAGGAGACGGCGGAGAACGGCTGGCTGAAGCACGCGCTGGCAAGCAGGAAATCGCGACCCGCTTGCTGCATCCGTACGCCGACCGTGGTCATCGAGCGTCCACTGCGCACGACCTCGGCGTGCAGCTCGAACGGGCCCGCGGTCGGCGCGGTCACGAAGCGCACGTGCAGCGAGCGCGGCGTGCGCTCGGGCTCGGGCACCATGGCCATCGCCCCGCGCAGCGCGATCGCGGCCAAGTACCCGCCGTTGGGTCCGGATTGCACCCAGAAATCCTCGCTCACGCGTCCAGCGAAGCGGCCTTGGCCGAGGGACGTGAGCGCAGTGTCGCGGTCGAAATGGGAAGTCATCGCGGCAGGAGTTCTTGGACGCCCGGCGCGCGGCGTCAAGCTGCGAGCACCGAGCCTGCGCCGCTCGCTTGTGTCGCGCCTCGGCTGTCTGCCACCATCGCGCTCATGCCGGAGATGCTCGATGGCGCCCAGCGCGATTTGCTTGCGCGCGTACAGGCGTTCGTGGACACCGAGCTCCGGCCGCTCGAGCTGAGCTTGCCAGACGATCCGGATGCGAGCGTGCCGGACGACGTGCGACGAACCGTGATCGCGCGCGCGCGACACGCCGGCCTGTACGGTGCCCTGCAACCAGTCGCCGTGGGCGGCGCGGCTCTGCCACCGCTCGAGCGCGTGCTGCTGATCGAGACACTGAGCCGAAGCAACCTGCGCGTGGCTCGCCACGTGCTCGGACCGGGCCCGGGCATGCTCGCCGGCGTGAGCGGAGCCCTTCGCGAGCGCTACCTGCTTCCACTGCTCGCAGGCGAGAAGCGCAGCGCGCTCGCCATCACCGAGCCGCGCGACCCGAGCCTGCGGACTATCGCGCAGCGGAACGAAGGCACGCTCCGGGTCCGCGGTACGAAGTCATACGTGACGTCGGGCGCCGATGCGGATTTCTACCTCGTCATGGTCGCGCTCGAGGAACCGAGCAGCGGCGCCGGCCGGCGCGCGCTGTTGATCGTAGACCGCGACAGCCCCGGTCTTTCGATCGTTCGACGCTTTCGCAGCCTCGACGGGAGCCACCACGTGGAGCTGCGCTTCGAGGACGTCGTAGTGCCCGAAAGCCAGCTCTTGCCCGAAGCACCCACCGGCGCTTCGCGCGCACAGACCGGGATCGCGGAGATGCGCTTGCAAGTCGCCGCACGCGCGACCGGGGGTGCAGGCTTCGCGCTCGACCACACACGCGCGCGCTTGCTCGAGCCCCATAGGAACAAGGCGCTCGGCGAGGATCCGGCCGTGCGACTTCGTGTGGCAGACATGGGCCTCGCGCTCTACGCGGCTCGCAGCGCGCTCTATCGCGCGGCGCGAGTGCTCGGGCGGGGTGAAGACGCGCGCAATCACGCGATCGCGGCCAAGGTGCTCTGCACCGAAAGCGCCGTCCGGGTGGTCGCGAGCGCGATCGCGGTGGCCGGGGGCCAAGCTCTGGTGGCCGGCCACCCGCTCGAACGTCTGCACCGCGAGCTGCAGGCCTTGCTGCTCACCGAAGGCGCCTCCGACGTGCTCCGCCAGAGCCTGGCCAAGGGCATGCTCGAGCACGGTTTCGGGCTTTAGTGAGGCGGGGCGGAGCACCAGGATTTTCGCCGTATTTACGTTTCCGTAACTCCGCGGCAATCGTCGCCGCGTAAGTTCTCTAGTGACCGTCAACCGAGCAAACGCCGCGCTCGCGGCGTTCGGCGCCCGGCAACCCGCGAGCGCCGCGCCAGAAGGGAGAATCCGCATGCGACCGCAAGTCACGTTTCGGGGCCTCGATCCTTCCGCGGACGTCGTCGAGACCGTTCGGCGCAAAGCCCTCAAGCTGACCGAGATCACGCCGGAGCTTCACGGCTGTCACGTCGTGATCGAGGCATCGCCGCGGGGCCACACGCGGCCGCAGAGCTACCGGGTGAGCTTGCACCTGAGCGGCGGGGCCGAGGCCCAGCGCCGCCTGCCGCGACATGTCAGCCACGAGAACCTGCGCGTCGCGCTCAGGGACGTGTTCCGTGCGGCACACCGCTTGCTGACGACGCGCGCCGCGGCTTGAACCGCCACGGCAGTGCGCAACGCACACGCCTTCAGCGCGAGACCACGTTGCGCGGGGCGCCCGCAAGAAACGCCCGCACGTTGTCCACCGCGGCCGCGAGCAACCGCGCACGCGAGGCGTATGTGGCCCATGCGATGTGCGGCGTGACCAGGCAGCGCGGCGCATGCAGCAATGGATGATCCGCGGGCGGCGGCTCCACCGCCAGCACGTCGAGCGCGGCTCCGGCGATCTCGTCGCGCTGAAGCGCGGAAACGAGCGCGACCTCGTCGATCAACGCGCCGCGCGCGGTGTTGATCAGCAGCGCGTTGCGTTTCATCGACGAGAGGCGACGCGCGTCGACCATCCGCGCGGTCTCTGCCGTGAGCGGGCAGTGCAAGCTGAGCACATCCGCGCGCGCAAACGCGGCGTCGAGCCCGCACGCCTCGAGGGCCAGATCCGCGGGTGGGAGCGAGCGACCGGCGACCCCGAGCACGTGCATCCCGAACGCCGCGCCGATCTCGGCAACGCGCCGACCAATCCGTCCGAGACCCACGATGCTCAACGTCAGACCATCGAGCTCGACCAACGGGCGCTCCCGATGCGAGAACTCCCCGGCCCTGCTCCAGCGCCCCATGCTCGCGGCTTCGGCATGCAGACCGACGTGATTGCACAGCTCGAGCAGCAGCGCGAAGGTCATCTGCGCGACCGAGGCCGTGCCATACGAAGGGACGTTGGTCACGACCACGCCTCGCTCGGCCGCGGCCGCAATGTCGACCACGTCATAGCCCGTCGCGAGCACGCCCACGTAGCGAAGCTTGGGCAAAGCGGCGATCTGCTCGCGCCGCAAGCGAGTCTTGTTCGTGAGCACGATCTCGGCGTCCGCGGCGCGGGCCAGCACGTCGTCGGGCTCGGTGCGCCCGTGAACCTCACAGGCTCCGAGCGCCGTCAGCTCGGCCCAGCTCAAGTCCCCGGGATTGAGCGTGTGCGCGTCGAGCACGACGATCTTCACGGCGGCGCCTCCGAGCGCGGCGGCATCAGCGAAAGCACGAGCGCCGTCATCGCGCGCACGCCCGTCTGCAACGTAATCTTGGCGTCCGGAGCGAAGTGGCTCGAGTGCAGCGTGGGAAGCGGCTGCGCGCCGGGTTGCCGGCTCGCTCGGTACGCTGCTTCGGGGACCGCGCCCAGGCGGAATTGCAAGCTCGGGATGTGCAGCGCGCGGCCGAAGCGCCCGAAGTCCTCGCCACCGAGCGTGGGCTCGGGACGTTCGACTGCTTGCGGGCCCAGTGCCCCGCTGAAGGTCCTGATCGCCGAATCGGCCAGCGCAGGATCGTTGTAGACCGCGGGCGTGTAGTTGTCCTTGACCACGACGAGCGGTGGCTTCGGACAGCCGAACTGCACGCACGTGCCCTGCGCGATCTGCGAGATGCCGTCGAGCAGGAGCTTGCGCTCTTCGTCGGAGAACGAGCGCACCGTGATCTGCATGTGCACGTCGTCGGGGATGACGTTGTGCTTGGTGCCTCCGTGGATCGAGCCCACGGTGACGACCGCGGGCTTGCGCGGGTCGTTGCGGCGGCTGACCAACGTCTGCAACGCGGTCACGAAGTGCGCCGATGCGACGATCGGATCCACGGTCTGCTCCGGCCGCGCGCCATGCCCTCCGCGACCGAAGATCGTGACATCCACCGAGTCCACGTTGGCCGCGGCCCAGCCGGAGACCACGCCCACGTGCCCTGCCACGATCGCGTCGTCGACATGCAGCGCGAGCGCGTAGCTCGGTTTGGGAAAGCGCTCGAACAGCCCGGCGGCGATCATGCGCGAAGCGCCCTCGCCCAGCTCCTCGGCCGGCTGCGCGACGATCAGCAGCGTACCCGACCACGCCTTGCGCTGGTGCGCCAGCAAGTCCGCGACCGTGAGCAAGTTGACGACGTGCAGATCGTGGCCGCACGCGTGCATCACGGGACCGACCGCGCCGCTCTCGGGCTTGCCGCGAGCGCGGCTCGCGAACGGCAGTCCCGTCTCTTCCTTCACCGGCAGGGCGTCCATGTCGCCGCGCACGAGGACGGTCGGCCCCGCGCCGTTGTCGAGCACACCCACGACTCCGTAGCCGCCGACGCCACTCTCGACGCGGTACCCAGAAGCCGACAGGTCCCGCGCCACCGCGCTCGCGGTCTGCTTCTCCTGCAGCGAGAGCTCGGGGTGAGCATGAAGCTCCCGATACAGGGCCAGACGTCCCTCGATCGACGCACTCAGGAACGCGTCGATCGCGGCTTCGTGCGCCCGAGGGCTGCCGGCAGCAGTGGGCTGCGCGCGAGCCGCCGTGCCGTGAAGCCACGACAGCACGAGCAGCAAACCAAGAACGACTCGCATGCGGCCTGATGGTGGCAGAACCCCACGCGCGACGCCACGCGGGGCGGCGCATGGCGGGCGCGGAAAATTGACGGACGCGGCGCGGAGCTTCTACGCTTACCGCCATGACTGGCATTGCGCCGAGGGTGGGGTGCGTCGCGCTGATGGCCATCGCGCTCGGATGCGGCGCGGGGCCGACGATCACCGTGCGGGGCTTCCCGTCGACGCCGCGCGCAATCAGCGAGCTGAAGCGCGGCTGGGCCGACGCCGTGGTCGGCGACTATCCGGCGATGGTGCACACAGCTCGTGAGTCCATGGGCACGCTGGAGATCGCGGGGACGCAGTTCGCGACCGGCATGTTCGGTATCGGCGTGAGCAAAGATGCGCCGCAGCTCGAGGCGGCGGTCACCGACGCACTGCGCCGAGTCATGGCGGATCAGAGCTACATCAACATCCTGCGCACCTGGGCCCTGCACATCGGCAAGGTCGAGCCTCCGCCGGCACCTGCCAGCGTGCCTGCGCTGAGCGAGATCCCGCAGCTGCAAGACGGCAAGCTCCACGTGGGCGTAGAGATGGCCTTTCCGCCGATGGAGTTCCTGGACGAGCTCAAGAAGCCGGCCGGCGCAGACATCGAGATTGCGCAGGCCCTGGCCAAGGCGCTCGGCGTCGAGGTGGAATTCGTCAACATGAGCTTCGAAGGGCTCGTGCGCGCCGCTCAGAGCGGACAGGTGGACGTGGTCATCTCGGCCATGACGATCACCAAAGAGCGCAGCGCTCTCATCGACTTCGTGCCGTACATGGAGATGGGCTCGGGCGTGCTCGTGATCATGGGAAACCCGCAGCGCATCAGGCGACCCGAGAACCTGTGCGGCAAGACCGTGGCCGTGCAGGAAGGCACCGCACAGGTCCAAGCGCTCAAGCAGATCCACTGCCAGTGAAAGTGTGAGATCCTCGGGCCGCGCAGGGTGATGCCCGCGCACGCCTGAATGAACCTGCTCGAACGGCTGTTTCACGTACGACCCGAAGAGCGGCGAATCGTGCTGCTGTTCTTCGCCTTCTTCGTCGGCGTGGGCATGTTCTACACGGTCGGAGCGACGGTGGGGGACACGTTGTTCCTGTCCCATCTGCCGCCGGCTGAGGTGCCGCGGATGCTGCCGCTCGTCTACCTCGGCATCGCCGCGGCCAACGTGCTCTCGACCCTTGCCTTCGACGCCGTGCAGGCGCGCGTGTCGCGCACCAACTCGATCGTGGGCCTGCAGATCGTGCTCGGGGTCAGCGTGCTGCTCGCGCGCTTGGCCGTGGAGGCTGGCTTCGGCCCGATCTATCTCGGGCTCGTGATCTGGCTCGAAGTCTGCGCGCTGCTGTCGATCACGCTGTTCTACTCCTTCGCCGGTGACTATTTCGCTCCGCGGGACGCGCGGAGGCTCTATGGCTTCATCGCCGGCGGGATGTCGCTCGGCACCGTGCTCGCCGGCAATGGGATCCGCGCTTGCGTCGGCCTGATCGGGACCAAGAACCTGCTCTACGTCGGTGCCGCGCTCTTGCTCTGTAACGCCGCGATCGCCGGCTTGATCTACCGCGTGGGCACGCCGGTCATGAGCGAGCCGCTGTACGCCGACGAGCAGGAAGACAAAGTCTCGCTGCGCACGATCGCTTCGCGCCCCTACGTGCGCCTGCTCGCGGTGATGATCCCGCTCGCGACCATCGTCTACGTGACCGTCGACTACCAGATGAAGTGGCTTGCGAGCACGAAGTCCGAGCAGGCACTGGCCGAGTTCTTCGGCAGTTTCTACGGCTGGGTCGGGGTAGCGCAGGTGACGTTCCAGCTCGTGCTCGCCCAGCGCATCCTGCAGCGGCTCGGCGTGATCAACGCGCTGGTCATTTCACCGCTCGCAATCGGCTTGGCGAGCGCGGTGCTCTACGGTGGCTCGCTGCTCGGCGGCGCGCTGTCGGGCGCCCTGTTGCTCTCGGCCAGCGTGAACTTCATGCGCATGACGCTCGCTGAAACGCTGGACTTGCCGTCGCGTGAGCTCTTGCTGTTGCCGCTGCCCACACGCTTTCGCCGGCGCGTGCAGCCGCTGATGAGCGGCGCGCTCGCGCCCGGCGCCCAAGGACTGGCCGCCGTGGTGCTGCTGGTAGCACTGCGTATGGAACAGCGGCCACAGGCCCTCTCGCTGGTCGCGCTCGGCTGCTCCGGCCTGCTGGTGCTGACGTTGCTGCGCTTGCGCCCGAGATACCGCGAGACCCTGGCCGCGACCCTGCAAGACCACCAGCTCGACTCGACCGACCTCGAGCGCCTGCTGCAGGACCCGACCGCCGAGCGCCTGATCGAGAGCTTGTTGCGCTCGGGCGATGCCGAGCTCGCCAAGGCCACGATCGATCTGCTCGCCGGTCGCAAGCTCGGCAGGCTCGAGCCCGCGCTCGACGCGCTGGTCGGCTCGGGCGACGCCGATCTCGCGATCGCCGCGCTGCAACGCCTGTCAGAAGACGCGAGCGCGGACAGCCGTCGCGCGATCGCGCGCGCATGGGAGTCACCGCTTGCGCGCGTGCGCCACGCCGCCGTGCTGGCGCTGTGCCGAGCTCGCGGCGAACAGGCGGTGGACGAGGTACGTTCGGCGCTGCAATCGCAGGATCCGGAGCTGCGGGCTTCCGCCATCATCGGGCTCGCTCGGCACGGCGGCACGCGGGGCCAGGCGCTGGTCCGGCCAAGCCTGCAAGCCCAATCCGCTGATCAAAGCACAAAGGAACGAATGGAGGCCGCGCGCGTGCTCGGGCGCATCGGTGGCGGGGACTTTGCGGACCTGATCGCACCCTTGCTGCGAGACGAAGCGCGTGAGGTGCGGGCCGCTGCCACCGAGGCGTGCCGAGAGGTGGGCGACCCCGCGCTGATCGAGCCGCTGCTCGGCGCCGTGCGGGAGCCCGAGCTGCGCACGGCGGCGCTCCGCGCGCTCGCGCACATGCCGGCCGAGGCCGCCGCCTCCCTCGCGCATTGGCTCGACGCCAGGGAACGCCCGCTGTCGGAGCGCTGCGCCATGGCCGGCGTGCTCGGCTTGATCGGAGGTGGCGCCGCGACTGCCGCGCTGTACGCGCACGTGAGCTCACCCCACGAGCTTTCGTTGCGGCTCGCAGCCGCCGAAGCGCTGCGCGCGATGCGCGCTCGAACAGCGCGGCCGCCGCTTCATCTGACCGACTACGAGGTCCAGATCGATCGCGTTTGCGACGCCCTCGAGCTGCTGCAGCGCGGCGCGAAGGAAGTCTCCGCCGGCGACCCGTTCGTGGCGGCAATCCTGCGGGACCACGCGCGCGTGCACGTCGAGCTGCTGTGCGCGCTGCTCGCCTTGCGTCACGACCCGCGCACCATCGATCGCATCCAGTACAACGTGTGCAGCGAGCCACACGAGATCGGCGCGCGTGCGCTCGAGCTGGTGGAGGAAGTGCTTCCGCGGCGCCTGGCCCCGCAGGTGGTCCACGCGCTGCAGGTGTGGCTCGACCACGATGATGCGCGCGAAGGAGGGCTCTGCGCGGCGACGCGGAAGGCCCTGCTGGCCGCCGAGCCGTGGGTCCGCGTCGCAACCGTGCATCATCTGAACCAAGGGGCGGCCTATCCGACGATCGAGGCCGGCACGCTCAGTGACGAGGACCGCGAGCTCTACCGCTTGCTCGACGTGGTGTCGTTCCTCAAGCGCGTGCCGTTGCTGCAGGACCTCTCCGCGTATCACCTGCTCGAGCAAGCAGAGATCGCGGAGTGGCGGGCGCGCAGTGCGGGCGAGACCCTGTTTCAGCAGGGCGACCGAGGCGAGGCGCTGTACATCGTCTGCCAGGGTGAGGTCGAGGTGAGGCTAGGAGAGAAGGCGATCGCCAAGCTCGGCCCGGGCGAGTGCATCGGTGAGCTGGCCTTGCTCGACGGGGAGCCGCGCTCAGCGGGGGCAGTGGCCGTCACCGACACGAGCCTGCTCGAGGTTCCCTCCGATCGGTTTCGACACCTGCTGTTGAGCCAACCCCAGGCGGCGCGCGCGCTGCTACGCACGCTCGATCGCCGGATTCGCGACACCCAGCACAGCGGCCAGACGCCCGCGGGCGACGATGCGGAGCCGCCCATGCGGAGATCGCAGCTCATGCGCGCACAAAAGCTCGGTCTCACTCAGCTCGTGTCGAGCATGTCGTTCCTGAGGCAGGTCGAGCTGTTTCGCGATCTCGCTACGCCAGCGCTCGCCGATCTGGCGGGCATCGCACAGGAAGTCGCGGTGTACCGGGGAGATACCCTGTTCGAGGAAGGCGACGTCGGCGAATCTCTCTATCTCGTGTGCTCGGGCTCGATCGCGATCAGCTCGGGTGAGCGGCAGCTCGCCGTGCTCGAACGCAACGCCTGCCTCGGCGAGATGGCGCTGATCAGCGGTCTGCCGCGTTCGGCCACCGCGACGGCGCTCGCCGACGCGCGGCTGCTGCGCGTGGGCTCGGACGACTTCGCGAGCCTGCTCGCGAGCCAGCCCGAGATCGCGCTTGCACTGTTGCGCACCCTCGCCGGCCGTCTGCGCACCGCCTTGAAGCGGCGGCAAGAAGCACGCTGAGCGCGCGCCAGCTTGGCAAGACGAGGAAAAAAGCTTATGCACGAGATAGACGCAATCGAACATGGGTGCAGCGTCATGGTTGAGTCCGATCTCGACAACCTCCGCGGAAAGCTGAGCGGGCTCACTGGGGTTTCGCTCGACGACAAAGACGTCGTCCAGCTGCTGGCTGACGTGGTCAGCGGCGGCGGCGGCGTGCACGTCGAGGTCGACGGCGGCACGCGCTACCGCCTGATCCGGCGCGATGGCCGCTTCGTGCTCACCAAAGAGTCGCGCCAGCGCCTGAGCTCCGTCCCCCCGCGCAAGTAACCCAAGCGCGAAGCCGCCCGAGGTCCTGAGGGGTGAATAACGGCTTCGCCGTTAGAGGGGAGCGAAGCTCCCGCTCCGCGTGGGGTGGGGCCCCGACGAATTCACTTCGTCGGGGCGGGGCCGCAGGGCCGGCGTGCCGCCCCGTTACTCGAGCTCGTTGGCGATGAAGAAGCCGCGCGAATGATAGAGCTGGTTGGCTTCGCTCGAGCTGACCGCCAGCTCGAACGTGCTGAGGTCGCCATCTCCGTCGAGATCGCCATTGGCGAAGAACGTGTAGACGGCGAGCGTGTTGCCCAGACCACCGGCGAAACAGGAAAGCTGGCCAGGCGTTCCGATGCTGCTGATCCCGTACCCGAAGTAGACGTAGTCCGGCGTTCTGAACGCGAGCTGCAGGAAGCCGCCTGTTGGCAAGAATTGCTGCTTGTCGCGGCTGGGGACGCTCGGCGTGATCGGCGTCGGCTCGGCCACGCAGGCCGTCACGACGGAGGCGGTGACACCACGGGTGGCGCGTTCCCACACGAACAGGGCCGAGGCCGCGCCATACAGCGTGTTCAGGTTCTGCACCGCCTCGCTCGTCCGCGCGCGGCGCATGTAGGCGACGAAGCTCGGTATCGCGATCGCGGCGAGCACCCCCAGGATGGCGACCACGACCATCAGCTCCATGAGCGTGAACGCCGAATCCCGACGACGACCTGACATGAACTCTGAAAGCGTAACACTTAGCCGAGCAACCAGCAGCGGGTGTCAACCGCCCACCTTTGAGCTGACCTGAGCTGTTCGCCCACACGCAGCGCAACGCGTGCGACTCGGAACGGCAGTCGCTACTCGACCGGAAGGAAGTTGCAGAAGCCGCCGATGCACTTGGGCTCGGGCAAGCCGGGCTTGGCGGGCGGACAGCAGGGCACCATGTCGTCGCACTTCTCGTTGATCTTGGCGCACTTGGGCGGCTCACAGCTGCAAGCGCCTTGATTCTGCCCGTCCGCCATCAAGCAGTAGCCGCAGCAACAGTCGAGGCCGCTGCTGCAGGTCGCACCGTTGGCCATACACGGGTTGAGCGCGGCAAACGCGCGCACGTTGCCCGAGTCGCTCTGACCATCGACGTAGAAGCCCGGGAAGCTCGGGTCTTGCAGCGGCCCGTTCATCGGGATCACGTTCACCTCGCCCATCTTCGGCGGGATCTTCGGCTTGATCGCAGCGACCCAAATCCGCTTCTTGATCGCTTCCTTGACCGCGTCTGCCACCATCATGCTCGGGTCGCGCCCTGCGACGCGGTGGCCGTAGTCGCGCACCGCCGTCCAGAACACCCAGAAGTAACCGCCGACCGCGACCGGCATCACCGTCGGGTAGTAGTTGTTGAGCTTGTCGACGTCCTTGAGGCCGGCGTTGGCCTTGTCTAGACGCACGGCTTCCTGGGTCTCGAGATCGGTGTACCAGAGCTCGCTCTTCGAGGGGTTGTCGCGGCCAGGAAACGCTTGCGCGAAGTCCGGCTCGCTGACCATCGAGAACACGACCGCCTTGCCGTCGGGCGTGAAGAACGGCCATGCCGGATAGCAGGGGCCTGTGCAGCTTCCGTTCGCAAGCATGCCGACGTCGCCCGGGATCCCGGGGGGCGGCAGGTCGGTGCAGCTCATGACTCCCGACGCCACGCACATTTTGTCTGCGTCGCCGTTTGCGCCGCACGGCACCGCCCCGCCCAGAGCGGGTGCCGGGTTGTACGCCGCGCTTGGCGCCGCGATGCCCGGCGTGGTGTTGCCGGAGAAGATCACGCGCAGGTTCGAGAACGTGTTGGTCTTGTCGTCGTAGTCCATGATCGCGAGCTCGCGACGGTCGGTGCCGCCCGCGCCGTCGGGCTTGGCGTGGTTGAACACGACCTTGTCCCCGTCCGGCGAGAACTGCGGCATCCACATGTAGAAGTCTTTGTTCAGTCCCGGGGCGTTGAGGTCGTTGCCGCTGGCTGTGTCCAGCAAGCGCGCGACGGCGGGTCCCTCGATCAGAGGGAAGTTGTTGGCCGCGCGCGGGAAGGTGTCGGCGCCAGCCGTGCACTGCGGATTGCCCATCGCCAGGATCTTCTTGCCGTCCGGCGTGAGCGCGCCGAAGTTCGCGTTGTTCACCATGCCGGTGGCGGTCGGTTGCGTCATCGCGGTCACGTCGTACTTCTCGACGTGGAACTGCTTCTTCTCGTAGTCGTGGAACGACGCGACCAGCGTCGTACCGTTGAACGACACCGAGTGGCACGAGTAGCACGGCCCGAGCGACGCATTGAGCATGCTGATCTGGCCCGTGTACTGCTTGTAGATCTCGGCCATGCCGCCGAGCGTGAGGCGCATGACCGCGCCCTCGTTCTGCACGCCCGGGCTCGGCGCCTGGTACGTGTTGTAATAGACGGCGCCGATCATGTTGCCGGGCGCGACTCGCCAGTGCATCGGGCAGCTCCCCACGGAGCCGCCGCTAATCGCGTTGAGCGTGACGTTCAAATCGAAGTTGTTGGTGCGGCGCGTGATCTCGTTCCACGCATCGCGCGGGATCTGCACCTCACCGGGATTGCTGCCCTTGGCCGCGAACTGGTAGTCGACCATGTTGCCGTTCGCGTACGTGAAGTGGAGGTACACCGCGTCGGCCGCACCGTCGTACATGATGATGGGCGACTCGAGACCTCCGGGGAACAACGTACCTTCGTACGGAAACGTGACCGTGAGGTTGCACGCGCCGGCGCCGGTCTTGAGCTGTTGAATCGTGCCGGGGTCGATGCCGCTCGCGCCGGTGTCGTCTCGCATGAACGCCGCCGCGGTCGGGTCTATCGCGGGCGCGGGGCCGGCGTTCGTCTGCGGGCCGTTGGGATTCGTGGTCCCGGTGCCGTTGGTGTTGCCGAAATTGCTCGAGCCGGTTCCGTTCGAGCTCCCGCCGCTACCGCCGGTGCCCGTGGGCCCCAGCTTCGTCGAGCCCGTGTTGCGGTTAGTGCTGCTGCCATCGCCGTTCGACGAGCAAGCGAGAAGCGTGCAGGCGCACACGAACGGAATCCACCCTTGGTTTCTGAATCCACCCACGATCACCTCCAACCCGGGCTTGAACATAGCTCAAACACGCGATGTAGACGAGACACGTTCTCGCCTTCGAGAAAAGCCGAGCGAGGGCTTGGATCCCATCCTCCAAGGGCCCGCGCTACGCAGATCCTACCTCTTCGGCTAGTGGCTGTCTCATGGGGCAAATGGCTCACCGAGCCGGTTCCGCCCCACGATTCGGCCTGCCCCGCCCTGCCTGCCCTGCTTCCCGCAGCCAACCGCACGCGCCTCAACCGAGCTCGAGCTGCACGGGGCGCAGGCCCAACGCTTGCTGCACCGGCGCGAACGAACGCCGGTGAACCGGCAGCACGCCGCGCTCGGTCATCGCCCGGACGTGCTCGCGCACGGGGTAACCCTTGTGGCGGGCAAAGCCGTAGCCCGGGTAGCGCCGGTCGAGCTCCAACATCATGGCATCGCGGCTGGTCTTGGCCAGGATCGACGCCGAAGCGATCGAGATGCTTTGCGCATCGCCCCGTACGATGCCTTGCTGCGGAATCTCGAGCTGGCGCAGCGACCGCGCGTCGATCAGCAGGTGCTCGGGGCGCAGCGCCAGGGCCTCGACTGCGCGCCGCATCGCGAGCAGACCGGCGTGGTAGATGTTGATGCGGTCGATCTCGTCGGGTGTGGCGATGCCGATCGCCCACGCGAGCGCCTCGCGTTTGAGATGCGTCGCCAGCTCCTCGCGCTGCGCCGCGCTCAGCTTCTTCGAGTCGTCGATGCCGGCGCGGCGGTAGCCCACGGGGAGCACGACGGCGCCCGCCACCACCGGTCCTGCGAGCGGGCTCATGCCGGCTTCGTCCACACCCGCGATGTGCTGCACGCCACTCTTCCACAGCACCTGCTCGAAACGACTGAGCCGCCTCAGCCTCCGCGACTCTCGAATTGCCGCCTGACTCCGACGCTCGAGCGCATCGAGCAACGCCGCGGCACCGGCGCGTGGATCGTGTTGCAGTGCAAGCCGCACCGCACGTGGCACGGGCCGTCCTTGCTCGAGGTAACGCCGGCGCAGCTCGGAGAGGGTCAGACTCACGCGGGCACCTCGCGGCGCTCGTGGGCGGCGCGCTCCGAAACGCTGCCGCGCGCTTTGGCGACGGCGCTCGGGCACAGCTCGTTCAGGGGGCAGTCGGCACAGCTCGGCTGCTTGGCCTTGCACACGTAGCGGCCGTGCAGGACCAGACGATGGCCGAGCGCGACCCATTGCTCGCGAGGGAACAGCCGGCACAGGTCCGCCTCGATCTTCGCTGGCTCCGGATGAGCGCTCAATCCCAGGCGCTGCGCCACGCGAGTCACGTGGGTGTCGACGACGACGCCCGTCGCGAGCCCGTACGCCGTGCCGAGCACGACGTTGGCGGTCTTGCGCGCGACGCCGGGGAGCTCGGTCAGTGCTTCGAGCGAGCGCGGCACTTCGCCGCCGTGCCGTTCCGCGAGCAGCCGGCTCGCCCCGACGATCGCCTTGGCCTTGTTGCGAAAGAAGCCGGTCGAGCGCACCAGCGACTCGACCTCCGGCAGCGAAGCCTCACCGAGCGCAGCGGCGGTCGGGTAGCGCTCGAACAAGGCCGGCGTCACCTGATTCACGCGCGCGTCCGTGCTCTGCGCGCTCAGAATCGTGGCTACGAGCAACTGCCAAGCGTCGGCGTGGTCGAGCTCGCAACGAGGCGACGGCAGAGCTCGCGCCAGGCACTTGCCGATCTCGCGGGCTCGCGCCTCGGACCCGGGCTTGTTTCGCCGAACCGCCGAAGCTCGCGCCACGCCGCGCAGACTACCATTTCGGGCAGGGCTATATCGCGTCTATCAGAGCCCAGTTGCCGCGTTTCTGTTCGGCGATCGTGTTGGTCGGGGTGCGGCCGTAGTCGTGGCCCGGACAGACAGTGACCGAGTCTGGGAGCTTTGCGAGCATGCGCAGGCTCTCACGAAGCTGCGCGGCGTTACCGCCGGGCAAGTCCACTCGACCGCAACCATCGACGAAGAGCGTGTCGCCGGTCACCAGCCGGTCACGCACCAGGAAGCATTGGCTGCCCGGCGTATGACCGGGCGTGTGGATGAGCTCGATCGCCACGTCACCGAGCTCCACCAAGTCGCCTGAGTCGTGGCGCGCGAGATCGCTCTCGCTGACACCGGTGATCTTGATCAAGCCATCGGCCTCGTGCTTGTTCACGTGGATGCGCGCGTCCACCTTGGCCAGGAGATCGGTGATGCCCCCGGGCACCGCGAACGGTCCCATGCGACCGCCGACGTGGTCGGGATGGTAGTGCGTGACCAGGGCGCCGACCACGCGCATCTCTTCCTTCTCGGCGAACTCGACTAGGCCTTCGGCATCCCACGCAGGATCGACCACCAGGCACTCGCGCGTGCGCTGACTGCCGATGAGATAGATGAAGTTCTGCATCGGTCCCACGGCGAGCTGACGAAAATATAGATCGCTTGGCGTAACCACGAGCCTTACGTGGCAAGAGCCGGCGCCCGCGTCAAGGCGCAGCGGACGGCCGCGATCGTCGACGAGGGCGCCGCCCGAAGTCGCGCGGCTTTCCGCCCCAAACCAGTCAGTCCGAAGAGCGCGCCAGCTCGCGCGTAGGCTCAGAAGTTCAGCGGGCAGCAGTGCAGCACCGCGTTTTGGGCCGCGGCCATGCAATTGCCGCAGCCTGCACAGTCGAAGCGCCTGCCGTCGCTCGATTCGTACCAGCTCTGGCAGCTGCCGGAAGAGACCGCGCTCGCGCACGCTGTGACCGTGCACGTGGAGCAGGGCGCCGGCACCGGCATGCACGAGCCGCCCGAGCTCGAACCGGAGGAGCCCGAGCCGCTGACGCCCCCATCGGCGCTCGGTGTCGAGAACGGCAGGCTCGGCAGCACGCACGTGCCGCCCTGGCAGATCTCGCCGGACGTGCAGCACGCGCTCCCGCACGAGGTGGGTGCGTCCGAAGGACACGCCAAGCATTGCCCGTTCATGCACTGAGCGTTCGCGGGACAGCAGCTCTGTCCGCAGCTCGTGGTGCCCGAAGGACATCCGCACGTGCTGGGACCAGCGCCGCCCGCACCGCAACCTCCGGCGAGACAGCACGAGGCGCCACACGCGGCCGGATGGTCCACCGGGCAGCTACACTGCTGCGTGCTCGCGGCGCAGAAACCGCCACAGTCGACCGGCGTCGTGGCGGGACACGAGCACGTGCCGTCGGTTTGGCAGTGTGAGTCCGCGGGGCAACACCCGCCCCCCATCGCGGTGCAATCGACCGGCGACTGCGGAGGGCATGCCAGGGCAGTCGAGGCAAGCGTCGAACGGCACTGTCCCGTCGCGCTGTCGCAGGTGTCGCCGAGCTCGCAGCAGCCACTGCCACATGCCTCGTGTCCGGGCGCACAGCAAAGCCCAGATGTCGTCACGTCGCCATCGCAGCAGGCACCGGTCGCTGGATCGAGCGCGCCGGCGCACTCGGGCGCAACGATGTCGCCGTAGAAGCAGGTGCCGCCCGTGAGCTCCACCGTGCCACCGGTCGAGAGGCAGCAGCCCAAGCTTCCCGTGAGCGTGTCGCTGAGCTGCGTGTAGCCCGACGGGCAGGATCCAACCAGGAATGCCGGCTGGGCGCACATCGCAGTGGTCGCGTCGCTCGGATTCGTGCAGTGCAGCTCGCTGCCGGCGGGACAGCAACGTGCACGAAGCTCGGTGGCGGTGCTCGCCGAGGGCGATGGGCAGTTCGAGCCGACGCTCGTGACGAGCTGGCCGCTGCTGCACGTGCCCTGGAGCGCGGGGGTGCCGCCGCCGGCAGGGCGCTCGCAGCCGCCACTCGCCCCGCACGAAAAGCCCGCGCCGCAGCACTGACCGCCTGGGCACGCGATGCCTCCGCCCGAGCATTGCTTGGCTGCACCGGTTCGTAGGCGGCAGGTACCCGACGCCGCCAACTGACCGGGCGGGCAGGCGACGGGGGAGCTCCCGCTCACGCCAACGGTCTGTCCAACGACCTGAGGCTGCCGACTTTCCCCGGCCACACCGGGCCCTCCGGTACCCGCAAAGCCTCCAAAGCCGGCGAAGCTGCCGATGCCTGCGTCCGGACCATTGATCGTGAAGTGCGGGCCCGGGAACTTCAGATTGCAGCCCGTGCTGAGCGCGAGCACCAAGATCGCCGAGGCCCAACGGGCCCGAGGCAAGCCAGTCGGACGAGCTCGACTCGGTGA
>JBIOJD010000028.1:0-18139 GCA_044450485.1 Polyangiales bacterium
CGGGTGTCAAGCGCGAGCGCAGAGAAGGCGCTCGTAGCGATCGATGGCTGGCTCGGGGCCGAAGCGCTCGAGCGCGTCGGCGCGCGCAGCTTCGGCCATCGTGCGCCGGCGCGGCTCGTCGCCGAGCAGCTCGAGCGCGGCAGCGGCGAGCGCGCCCGGATCGGACGGCGGCACGAGCAGGCCGGTCGTGCCATGACGCACGACTTCGGGCAGGCCGCCGACCGCGCTGGCGAGGACGGGCACGCCGCAAGCGAGCGCTTCGAGCGCGGCGAGGCCGAAGCTCTCGGTCTCGCTGGGCAATAGGAAGAGATCCGCGCGCGCGAGCAGGTCCGCGAAGTGCGGACGCGATCCGAGCCAGCACACGTGATCGCGGATCCCGAGCTCCATCGCCAAGGCTTCCACGGCTGGCCGCTCCGGGCCATCGCCGACCAGCACCAGCGCGGCTTCGCGCGTCTTGCGCAGCAGAGCGAGCGCGCGCACGGCGTCCCCGACGCGCTTGAGCGGGCGGAAGCTCGAGCCGTGCCACAGCACGCGCGGGCGACGCGCCGGGTCGTCCCAACCCGAGAGCCGCGGGAAGAGCGCGCGCAAGTCGCCGGCGCCTGGTTGAAAGGCTTCGGGGTCGACGAAGTTCGGTATGACCTCGATCGGACGCTCTCCCAGCGCGAGCCCAGTGACTGCCTGATCGCGGAGCCACGCAGACGGGACGCTCAGCGCGTCGCTCGCGCTCACCACGTGACGTACCGCCGCCTGCAACGCGGGATCGGTGCCGAGCACCGTCACGTCCGTGCCGTGCAGCGTCGTGACGACGCGCGGTGGGCGGCGGCCTTCGCGCTTGGCGATCGCGCGCGCGAGCAACGCGCTCGCCGCGTGCGGAATGGCGTAGTGGGCGTGGATCACGTCGATGCCGTCGGCCGTGGCCTCGGCCAGCGCAGAGGCCAACGCGAGCGGGTAGAGGTCGGTGTCGAACGGTGACTGCGCGCCCGAGCTCACGCGCTGCAGCGACACCCGAGGCGCTCCGAGCTCGAGCCGTGCTGGCTGCTCGGCAGCGAAGAAACGCACGCTGTGGCCGCGCGCGGCAAGCCTGGTTCCGATCTCGGAAGCCACGATTCCGCTGCCGCCGAGCGTCGGAAAGCAAGCGATGGCGATTCGCAATGGGCTCATGGGCAGACGTCGCGCACTGCGGGGTCGAGCGGCACAGCGCCTTCGAGGATGGCACGCAGCAGCGCGTCAGTCCCGGAGCGTGCAGCGAGCGCCGCAAAACCGTAAGCACGTTCCTGGGGCACCCCGTCGGGCCGGAGCGCAGCGATCACGCGGTCGACGCGCTCGCAGTTGACTTGGTCGCGCTCGAGCGCTGCCCGCTCGACTTTGTCCGCGAGCTTGTGGAGCGCGGAGGCACAGGTCTCGCGCGCACGGCGGATCGGATCGGCGAGTTGATGAAGGCCGAGCGCCGTCAGCGCCTCGAGCTCGCGCTCGAGCGCGCCGAGCAAGTGCGCACGCAGCTCCTGCACGTTCGGTGAAGCGTTCGAGTCAGAAGCGGTGCGGGTGAGCAGAGTCGTCCGCGGCAGATCGAAGTCGGCGGCACACAGGCCGAGCCTTCCGAGCAGCGAGCGCGTGGTCGCGTCGATCACGCGCAGCCGTGCGCGCGGTGCGATCAACGGCATGGGCACACCGAAACGCGCGTAGAGGGGAGGGAGCTGCGCGAAATAAGCGACCTCGGCTGGCCCCCCGACGTACGCGCAGGTCGGCAGCAACGTGTCTTGCACCAAAGGCCGCAGCAGCGCGGAGCTGCTGAAACGCAGCGGATCTCGAGTCAATGTCTCATCGAGCACACCCTGGCTCACCGGTCCGGCGGGCGTCTCCCACGCGTCGCCGCGCCGCACCAAGCGGTAGCGAGGCCCAGCGCTGCCCTCCGGGTGAAAGAACACGAGCGCCGCATCCGCCCGTGTGTGCACTTGCTCTGAGCAACCAGCCTGCGCGATCGCGGCCGCGCGGTCCGACAGGTCGGCCGCGATCGCTGCGTGCTCGCCGAGCGCGCGTTTCATCAACGGTGCGGCAAGACGCGCAACCGCTGGGACACGCGGGTCGAGGATCAGCAGGCCGTGACCTCGCCACAGCTCGGCGAGCAAACCGGTGAACGCAAGCGCGAGCGGGCGGCCGGGCGCGTAGTGCGTGCGCAAGAGTGTGAGCACCTCGGCGGCGTGCGGCAGCGGCGCGAGCAAGTCCGCGAGCCGATCGAGCAGGGCCGCGACGTCATCCGGCAAGGTGCGATGCGCCACCGCGATCCGCGAAGGCTGCGGATCCTGCGGCAGCGCGAGCGTGACGCGGCCGGAGGGAGCTGCGACCGCGATCTGCGCGATCTCCGCGTAGTCGTGGTCTTCGGTCTGCAGCCAGAACAACGGCACGCAGGGCCGGCCGCTCAGCTCGGTCACCATGCGCGCCCGAGCGATCGCCGTTGCGGCCTTGTGCAGCGTGTAGAGCGGCCCGCCGAACAATCCCACCTGCTGACCGGTGACGACCACGCTCGTGCCTGCGCGGCCGAGCAGCTCGAGATTGCGTTCGCGCGCGTCGCAGCGCGGCAAGCCGGCCGATTGGCGCGCGAGCTCTTCGATGAGCGGGGGCGCGACCCGGCGCTCGGATGCCACCTCGGCTGCGCCGCGCCAGGCCTGAGGGTCCGCAAACCGCCCCGGCAAAAGCCGAAGCGCCTCGGCCCGACCTGCCAGCAGCGCTGCGAAGACCGATTCGGTCATGACGCCGATGGTAGCAGTCGACGCGGCTCTGGTCCCGCGTGAGTGAGGCGCGCTAGACTGCGCCCCGTTCCGCGATGCGCATGTTCGTCTCACTGCTGGTGATGGCCGTGCTCGCGATCGCCGTCGTGCCGCGCGACCTGCGGGCCACGCCAGCTGCGCCCCCGCTCCAGCCCGACGCGGCGAGGCTGTCTCGTGCCATCGACAAGCTCGGGGTCGTGGGCTCGGTGTTGTACGTCGCCGCCCACCCCGACGACGAGAACACGCGCTTGCTCGCCTGGCTCGCCAACGATCGGTTGCTGCGCGCCGGCTACCTTTCGATCACGCGCGGCGATGGCGGACAAAACCTGATCGGCCCGGAGCAAGGTCCGCTGCTCGGGCTGATCCGCACACAGGAGCTGCTCGCCGCGCGCCGCATGGACGGTGCCGAGCAGTTGTTCACGCGCGCCCGCGACTTCGGCTTCTCCAAGCGTGCCGACGAAGCGCTCGCGATCTGGGGTCACGACGGCACGCTCGCGGACGTGGTACTGGCGATCCGCCGCTTCAAGCCCGATGTGATCATCACGCGCTTCTCGCCCGACGACACCGATACGCACGGCCACCACACCGCGTCGGCCAAGCTCGCGGTCGAAGCATTTTCCAAGGCCAGCGACCCGGCCTATCACCCCGAGCAAGTGCAACGCTTCGGCATCGCAAAGCCGCGCCGCGTGGTCTGGAACGATTCGCAGTTTCCGGGCGCGCCGCCGCGGGACTTCAGCGGCTTCGTTAAGCTCGACGTGGGCGGCTACAGCGCCGAGCGCGGGCTGTCGTGGGGTGAGCTCGCCGCCGACAGCCGCAGCATGCACAAGAGCCAGGGCTTTGGCGCGGCACGCCAGCGTGGGCCTGTGCCGGAGTACTTCAAGCTGCTCGCGGGCGAGCCCTTCACGCAGTCGCCGCTCGACGGCATCACGACCGACTGGTCGCGTGTGCCTGGCTCGACGCCCGTGGTCGAAGCGCTCAAACGCGCGCGTCTCGCGTTTCGCCGCTCGGCGCCGGAGCAGTCGATCCCGGCTCTGCTCGAAGCGCGCGATGCGCTCGACTCGCTGCCGGACAATCCTTGGAAGAGCAGCAAGCGCGCGGAGATCGACAGCGTGATCCTCGGCTGTGCCGGCGTGTTCGCCGAGGTTCTCGGTGGGGTGCCGTCGGTGGCGCAGGGTGGCGCGTTGCCGTTGACCTTGTCGGCGCTCTCACGCCGGCCGCTGCCGATCGCCTGGAAATCGCTGCGCCTGCCCGGTCGCGAGCTCGTGCTCGATCAGGCGCTCGTCGAGAACGAGCCGTTCGAGCGCAAGGAGTCGCTCGCGGTTGCGGCGGATGCGCCGCTCGCCAATCCCTATTGGCTCGATCTGCCGCCGGAGCCTGGCCGCTACCCCGTGACCGACGACGCGATGATCGGGCTGCCCGAAGGGCCGGCGCCGCTCGAGGCCGAGTTGGCGTTCGAGCTCTACGGCCACAGCGTCCACACGCGGCGAGCGATCGCGTACAAGTGGACCGATCCCGTGGCCGGAGAGCGTTACCGTGCGGTCGAGGTCTTGCCGGCAGTGACGGTGGATCTGCCCGCGCAAGTCCTGCTCTTTCCCGGCAGCACACCGCGCGAGCTTCGAGCGCGCGTGCAATCGCTCGCGGGCGCATCCGGCTCGCTGCGCCTCGAGGCGAAGGAGGGCTTTCGGGTCAAGCCGGCCTCTTTGCCCTTCGCTCTCGCCGCTGGGGCCACGGCCGAGCTCGTCTTTCAAATTACTCCGCCCGCCCACGCGCAGAGCGGAACGCTGCGCGCGGTTGCGACCGTCGACGGCGATTCGCGGCGCTACGACCGTGGCCTGCGCCGGATCGAGCATGCGCACATCCCGATTCAGACGCTGCTGCCTCCCGCCGAGCTGCGCGTCGTACGCCTCGACGTCGTGAAGAAGCGGCGCAAGGTCGGCTACCTTCCAGGCGCCGGCGATGAGACCGCTGCGGCGCTGCGCCAGCTCGGTTACCAAGTCGTCGAGCTCGATGCAGGCGCGATCAACCCCGCCACCCTGAGCGGGATCGATGCGATCGTGACGGGTGTGCGAGCTTGGAACGTCGAGCCGCGCTTGACTGGCCAGCACCGCGTGTTGATGGATTGGGTGGCGCGCGGCGGCACCTTGGTCGTGCAGTACAACACCAACAGCCGCATCGGTCCGGCGCCGCCCGAGATCGGCCCGTTCCCATTCGCGATCTCGCACGATCGAACCACCGACGAGAACGCGGCGGTCGAGATCGGAAGCGATTCGATTCTACGCGCACCCAACAAGATCACCGCTGCGGATTTCGAAGGTTGGGTCCAGGAGCGCGGGCTCTACTACGCGGACAGTTGGGATCCGCGTTATCGCACGCCGCTCGCCATGTCGGATCCCGGCGAGAAACCGCTGCACGGCGCGCTGCTCGTGGCCCAGCACGGCAAAGGCGCGTTCATCTACACGGGCCTCGCGCTCTTCCGCCAGCTCCCCGCGGGTGTGCCCGGAGCGTATCGGTTGCTGGTCAACCTGATCGAACATGCTGGAACCCGCTGACGACGCGCGCCGCTTCCGCCGGCTCTATGCTTGGGTGCTGGCGCTGCTCGCGGTCGAGATCGCGCTGCTCTGGGCGATCACGCGAGCATTCTCGTGAGCGCGCTCGACTGGCTGGTCCTGCTCGCCACGATCGCGGCGATCGTCGCCTACGGCACACTGCGACAGCGCGTCCGCACGATGGAGGGGTTCCTGCGCGCGGGCGCCGACGTGCGCTGGTGGACGATCGGACTGTCGATCATGGCGACGCAGGCGAGCGCGATCACGTTTCTCTCCGTGCCCGGCCAAGCCTACGAGGACGGCATGGGCTTCGTGCAGTTCTATCTCGGGCTTCCGATCGCCATGGTGCTGCTCTCGGCGCTGATCGTGCCGATCTACCACCGGCTGAAGCTCTACACGGCGTACGAGTATCTCGAGACGCGCTTCGATCGAAGGACGCGCCAGCTCGCGGCATTTTTGTTCCTGATCCAGCGCGGGCTCTCGATCGGGCTTTCGATCTATGCGCCCGCCATCGTGCTCGCAACCGTGCTCGGCTGGCCGTTGTTCGCCACCAACCTCGCGCTCGGCGCTGCGACCGTCCTGTATACGGTCGCCGGCGGAAGCCGTGCGGTCGCTCGCACGCAGAGCCTGCAGATGGCGGTGATCCTGTGCGGCATGGTCACTGCGCTCGGCTACGCGATTTTCAGTTTGCCCAAAGACGTGTCTCTGCCGCAAGCGGTCTCGCTCGCAGGCACGTTGGGCAAGCTGCGGATCATCGATCCTTCGCCGCGCCTCGACACGCGTTACACGCTCTGGTCCGGCCTGTTCGGCGGGCTGTTCGTGGCTTTGGCGTACTTCGGCACCGATCAATCGCAGGTCGGGCGTTATCTGGCGGGCGGTCCACTGTCCGAGAGCCGGCTCGGGCTGCTGATGCACGGCTTCATCAAGATCCCGATGCAGCTCTTCGTGCTCTTCGTCGGCGTGATGGTGTTCGTGTTCTACCAGGTGAGCCCGCCGCCGTTGAGCTTCAACCGGGCCGAGCTCGCCGAGGTACGGGCGGTTGCGCCGGCGGAGGTCGCTCGGCTGGAGGCCGAGCAGGCGCGCGTCTTCGCTCGCAAGCGCGCCGCGATCACGCGGCTGGACGTCGCTGACATGGCCGAGGCCGCGCTCGCGCGAGCCGAGGTGCGAAGGGACGAGCAGCGCATGATCGAGCTGCGCAGGCAGACCCGCGCGCTGATCGCCAAGACGCGCCCGCGCGCCGACGCCAAGGACTCGGACTACATCTTCATCCGTTTCGTGCTCGACCAGTTTCCGCACGGCCTGATCGGTCTGCTCGTCGCAGTGATCCTGTGCGCGGCGATGTCATCGTCGGCGGGCGCGCTCTCCGCGCTCGGCTCGACGAGTGTCGTGGACTTCTATCGGCTGTCCTTGCGTCCAGGGCAGAGCGACGCGCACTACCTCGCGGCCGCGCGCTGGTTCACTGCGCTTTGGGGCGCGTTCGCGGTCGGATTCGCGGGCTTCGCGGCCTTGCTCGACAACCTCATCCAAGCGGTGAACATCCTCGGCTCGCTGTTCTACGGCCCCACGCTCGGGGTGTTTCTGGTTGGCTTCTTCATCAAACGCGTACGTGGAACCGCGGCCTTTCTCGCTACCGTGGCCGGCCAGGCCATCGTGTTGCTCGTCTTCGCGTTCTCCAGCATCGGCTACCTCTGGTACAACGTGATCGGTTGTGCTGCGGTCGTCGTGCTCGCCTTGCTGTTGGGGAGGCGCGCTCCCGTCTGAGCGGCTTCACCGCGGCCGCTTCGCGCAGATCTCGTCGAACCTTGCTTCCAGGCCTGCGTGCGTACCGCGCATGGGATCGATGACGCGCTTGGCCCAGTCGAAGTACTCCTGCCGGCGTTCGAGTGACCAATCCGCCGGCGGGCTCGCGACCATGTCGCGCAGGTTGCAGATCTTGTCTGCGAGCTTCACCAGCCGTGCGTGCTCCGAGATGTGCGCAGCGTGCTCGATCTGCAAGCGCTTGCGCTCCTCCTTCGGTAGAGACTTGTCGTCGGTGACCTCGGCGACGACCACGGCGATCTCCTCGCCGAACTGCATCTGCAGCTCGGCCCGCGTGGTCTGCGTGTCCTCGATCGTGTCGTGCAGCACGCCCGCACAGAGCACCACGGCGTTCGAGATCCCGCCCTCGTTGGCGAGGACGTTCGCGAGGCTGATCGGGTGGTTGATGTAGGGTGATGCTTCGATGTCCTTGCGGCGCTGACCGCGGTGCTTGTCGGCTGCGAAGGCCAGGGCCTTGAGCAGCAGCGCGCAGGAGGCTGGCTCGGTCGTCATGCAGCCATGGTATCGCGTCCGTAGAGTCACGAGCGCGGGCCAAGATGGCCCAATCGGCGACTCGGACGTCGTCTTGACGGCGGCGCGAAACCTCCGCATTAATGCAGAGGCGGCGTCGTTTGGGTCGGGTGTTGGTTGGGTCGAAGGAGCGAGCCGGTGGCGTTCAGCCGTGCCGGCGCGCTCTCACGGAGGTTCCGATGAGCTCGAGATCGTGGATCGCGGCTGCGTTGCCGCTGATGGTGGCGCTCGGTTGCGGGTCGAGCAGCAGCACGCCGGCTCCGGCCAGCAAGGGCGCGAGCGCGAAGAAGACGGGCACGTCGGCATCGGCAACGAACAGCTCGGGCGGCGCCGGCCCAGGCGCGTCATCGCCGTCGAGCGGCGGTGGGTCGGCCGGAGCGTCCGGCATGATGGCTGGTGGCACGATGATGGCTGCCGGCACGAGCATGTACCCGGACCCGCGCGGCCAGTGCAACATCGACAGCGGCTTCCCCGACGACAACGCGTGCTTGCTCCCGCCCTCGCCCGACGAAGGCATGCAGATCCACATCGGTCCAACCGATTACAAAGACTCGGCGCAGATCAACAAGTTCATCTTCCATCCGGGTCAAGAGGCCTCGGAGTGTTGGACCTTCCACACGCCCAACACGGACAAGGTCTACTACCAGACGTTCGTGCTGAGCGGCCGTGCGGGCACGCACCACATCATCGACACCATGTACAGCGTCCAGCTCACGGACGGCGGCTTCAGCATGTGCCTCGACGGCGGCACGGGCATGAGCTCGAGCATCATCGACAACCTGCCAGGCGCGTCCAAGGCGTACATGCCCCGTGGCAACGTCGCGCCCGAGAACGCAGACCTCGGTCGCTCGATTCCGCCCAATGCAGCATCACAGGCGGACATGCACTACTTCAACTTCACCCAGGGCGACATCCTGCGCGAGTTCTGGATGAACATCTATTTCGTAGACGCGAGCCAGGTCAAACAAGAGGGCACGCAGATCCGCGGCATGGGCGGCTTCAGCTGGTCGTACATGCCGATCGCACCCGGCACCGACAAGACTTATTCGTACTCGTGCCCGATCACCGCCGACGGTCGCATCGTGTCCCTGCTCGGCCACTACCATTCGCACGGCAAGCAGTTCACCGCTTCGATCAAGCATGCGGACGGACAGGTCGACAAGGTGTTCGAGATGTACGACTACCTCGACCCGGCGATCTTCCAGTACGACTCCATCACCACGAACCCGATGTTCTCGGACTCCGCGGCGGGCGCCGTCTCCGGCATCCTGAACGTGAAGGCCGGAGACACGATGCTCTGGGACTGCCACATCATCAACGACTCGATGGTCGGCCTCACCTACACCAACGCGGTGAAGACGGGCGAGATGTGCAACCTGTGGGGCGAGTCGGTGGGCCCGAAGATCAATTGCTTGCTGCAGTGAGCTGAGGGCGAGCGCCTGCGAAAAAGCAAACTGTGTTCCCCGGGCGCGGTCGTTCGTGCGATAAGGGGACCCCATGCTCCGCGCTCGCCGATCCACCTGGCTCTCGGGTGTCGCATTTGCGCTCGCGTGTTCCGCAGCGCTCGCCTCCCACGCGCAGGAGACACCACCTGGCATCGCAGAGGAGAGCGACGTCGAGGGCGGACCTGACCTCCCCTCGGCGTCGCCGTCTCCGGAAGCAGCATCAGGCATGGAGGGTTCCCAAGCGCCGGCCAGCGACTCGAGCACGCCGGAGGGAGCGCAAGCGGAGCAGAGGGCGAAGCAGGTCAAACAAGCTGAGCTGACTTCGATCGTGGCGGGACCGCGCAGCACTACCAAGCCCGCCTATGAACTGACCATCGAAACGGATGTGCCAATCCTCGGCATCGGGCTCGTGCTCGCGGGCTCGCGCCTGGTCCGCACCCAACCCGCATACTGCGCGCCGTTGTGCGACCGCAACGATCTGAACGCGCTCGATCGCGCGACGGCAGGCTCTTGGCGCACCGGTTGGTCGACCGCGTCGGACGTGGGCGTCTTCTCGCTCATCGGCGGCGCCGCCATCGTGCTCGCCGTCGACGAGAGCCCCTGGTCAGCGCTGAACGATGCGGTGGTCATCGCCGAGTCGGCGATCATGGCGACCGGATTCTCGGCCATTCTCTCGCTGGCATCCGCTCGCCCACGCCCGTTCCTCTACGGCACGAAGGCACCGCTCGACGAGCGCAACAGCGCAAACGCGGGACTGTCGTTCACGAGCAGTCACGCCTCGGTGAGCTTCGCGCTCGTCACGTCGCTGTACATGACCGAGCATCGGCTGCATCCGGCCGAGGCGTTTCCCTACGTGCTCTTGGGCGCGGGGTTGGCGGTCGCATCGTTCGTCGCCACGGCGCGCGTTCTGGCCGGGAGGCATTTCATCACGGACGTGGCCGGGGGAGCCGTCGTTGGCACGTCGGTCGGCATCCTCGTGCCGGCGCTTCACGGCTCGCCGGTCGAGGTCGTGCCCACGGCGACGAAGGAGGCGGGCGCCGTGAGCGTCGTCGGCATGTTCTGACGCGACTCACGAGGTAGCACCCCCACGACCCTCACTTTGGCGGCGCTTCGTACCAGCGCAGCCCGGCGCGCCAGCTCTTTTCGATCTCGGCGATGACCTGAGCTGCGAGCAGAACGATCGCGGCTGCGAGCTCGAAGCTGAAGAGCACGACCACGATGCTGGCGAGCGAGCCATAGATCAGGTTCACTGCGGAAATGTTGTCGAAGTACCAGATCAGCGCACGCTGCACGCCCTGCCAGAGCAGCGCGGCGACGAAGCCGCCCACGAGCGCGGCGCGTGTGTTGCCGCGACCGAGTGGCATCACCAGGTAGAGCGAGCCGAGCACCAGCGCCATCCCGAGAAAGCCGACGATGCCGGTGAAGCGAGGGACCTTGCCCGCGAGCCACGTCACCCGATCGAGGTTCACGAGCGCCAGCGCTTGCAGCAGCGAAGCGAGCCCGATCGCCGCGACGTAGCCGAGCGAGATCAGCACCGACACCGGCAGTGGGCGCGGGTCGTGGGTTTCGCGGCGATGGACGAAGATCACGTCGAGCGCGTGCTCGAGCGTGCGAAATGCGAGCGTGCTGAAGAAGATCAAGGTTGCGAGCCCGAACAGGCCGCCCGCGAACGGGGCGTCGAGCAGCGCCGCGATCGCGGAGTCGATCGGTTGGGCCTGACCGGCCGGCAGTAGCGCGCCGATCTCGCGCCGCACCACCACGACGAAGTTCTTGCGATCGACGAAGCGGGAGAAGACCGCGGTCGCGAGCAGGAACGTGGGCACGACCGAGAGCAGCCCGTTGTACGCGACCGCGCCCGTGAGCACTACGCCGCCATTGCGGAAGAAGCCTCGCACCGTACGCAACAGGAAACCGCCGATCTGGCGCGCGAGATGGGGCGAAGCGACGTCCGGCTCTTTGGCCACGGTCATCGGTCGCGATCTTACACCGGTCGCGGCTGGTGTTCGCGTACGGCTTGAAGGCGGGAGGCTTGCAGGTCAACATGCAGCGCTGCTTTTTCTCTAGATGTCGAAGAGAACCGCCGATCTGCTCGCCGAAGAAGCGCTGGCGCGTGCCACGCAGGCAGGCACTTTGCGCTCGCTGCGCACGGCCGAGGGTCCTGTGACCGCGCGCATGCGGCTCGACGGGCGGGAGGTTCTGATGCTGTCGAGCGGCAACTACCTCGACCTCGCGCACCACGAGGCGGTGATCGAGGCGGCGATCTCCGCGTCGCGCGAGATCGGTTGCGCTGCGAGCGGCTCACGCTTGATCAACGGCAACCACGCTTGCCACGAGGCGCTCGAAGCCGAGCTGGCCCGGTTCTTCGGCACCGAGGCCGCGCTCGTATGGAGCACCGGCTACATGGCGAACGTGGGCGTGATTCCGGCGCTGGTCGGCGAAGGCGACGTGATCTTGTCGGACGAGCTGGTGCACGCGTCGGTCATCGACGGGGCGCGGTTGTCGCGCGCCGAGGTGCGCGTCTTTCCGCACGGCGATGCGTCCGCGCTACAAGGGGCCTTCGAGCAGATCCGCGGTCACGCGCGGCGCGTGCTCGTCGTGGTCGACGGTGTCTACAGCATGGACGGCGACCTCGCGCCGCTGCCTCAGATCGCGGCGATCACGACACGGCACGAAGGCATGTTGCTGCTCGACGATTCGCACGGCACGGGCACGCTCGGCGCGCGCGGCCGTGGCAGCGCGGAGCTGCTCGGAGCGCAGCAGGGTGTCGACGTGTTGCTCGGGACGCTCGGCAAGGCGCTCGGCTCGTTCGGTGCGTTCGTGGTGTGCTCCGCCAAGGTCCGTGACCTGTTGATCAACACGGCACGCAGCCTGATCTTCTCGTGCGCGCTCGCTCCGGCTCAGGTCGAGGCCGCGCGTGCGGCGTTGCGGTTGGTCGAGCAAGAGCCGTGGCGCCGCGAGCGCTTGCAAGAGAACGCAGCGCACCTGCGCGCCCGGCTTGCCGCTGTCGGTATCTCGACTGCGCCGAGCGTCACCCACATCGTTCCGATCGTGCTCGGCGACAACGCGCGCACGATGACGGTGTGCGAAGCCTTGCTCGAGCGCGGCTTCCACGCCCAGGGCATCCGCCATCCCTCCGTCCCGCAGGGCACCGCGCGCCTACGCGTCACCCCGATGGCCACCCACACCCCCGCCGATCTCGACGCCTTCGTCGATGCTCTGTTGGAGACACTTGCTGCTACCGATTAGCCTCGGTTCAACAGCGTGTGCGCGTAGTGGATCGCGGTGTGCGTGGAGGCCAGCAGCGCGCGCTCGGCGGGGAAGATGGCGTCTTCGCCGATCGTTTGGAGCAGGCCCGCGCGGGCGAAGGTGCCGTACATGCCTTGACGCACGCCGCACAGCAGCAGCCGTCCGCCGCCCTTGCGCGCGCGCTCCGCGACCAGACCGAGCGCCACCGCCATCGTGGCGTCGAGGTTGTAGGCCTCCTGCACGCGCAGCACGAGCACGCGCGCGCCTGACGACAGCAAACGCAAGAGCTCGGCCTGCAGCTCCTCGGCGGCGGCGAAGAACAGCTCGCCCTGCAGGTTGAGCACGGTGACCGCGCCCGCGCGCTCGGGCGCGAGATCAGGCGCTTCCGACAAGACGCCATCCTCGCCTTCGACCAGCACGCAGAGCTTGAAGCCTTCAGCGCGCCGCAACGCGTAGTACAGCGAGAGCGCGATGCCGAGAAACAGCGCATTTTCCAGATGCTGTGCGAACAACACGGAGGTGAGCGTGGTGAGCAGCACGAAGCGATCCGCCGTCGTGGCTGCGAAGAGACCTCGGAGCCGCGCCACATCCACCAGCTTCACACCCACGTGGACCAGGGTGCCGGCGAGCGCGGCAATCGGGATCATGTTGGCCTGCGGCGCGAACGCGAGCACGATCAGGAACGCCAGCGCGCCCGACAGCATGCTCGACACGCGTGTCACCGCGCCCGCCTCGTAGTTGACCGCTGTGCGGCTGAACGAGCCTGACGACGCAAAGCCGCCCACCAGCGCCGCCCCGAGGTTGCACACCGCCTCCCCAATCAGCTGGCGGCTGGCGTCGAAGGCATGGCCCGCGCGATTGGCGAGCGCCTTGCCGATGGCGATCGCCTCGACCGAGCCCATCAGCGCGATCGCGAGCGCCGGCGCGAACAGCGGTCTGAGCGCGGCGAGATCGAAGCGTGGCAGAAACAGCGGAGGCAGCTTTCGCGTGAGCGGCTCGATGTCGCGCACGACCTTGACCCGATGCGCAACGCCCGGGTGATCGAGCCCGAACACCCACACGATGGCCGTGGCCAGCAGCACGGCGACGAAGGCGGCCGGAAGCTTCCGCCCCGCGCGCGGCTCGAGGCTCTGCAAGCCGCGCACGGTCGCAAAGCTCAAAGCTGCGAGCCCGAGGGTTGCGGGTTGTACGCCATGCAGCGAGCGTAGCAGCCGTAGTAGATCGAAGATCGCGCAGCTCCACGGCGTGAATCCCCACAGGTCACGCGCGATCGCCGACTTCTCGACGCCCAGGAACGCAGGAAGCTGGTTGATCACGATGTAGATGCCCGCGCCCGCGGTGAACCCGGTGAGCACGGGCTCGCTCACGAAGCGGGTCAACGCACCCACGCGCAAGAGGCCTGCGACGAGCTGCACCGTACCTGCAAGAAAGGTCAGCAGCACCACAGCGCGCACCGGGTCGCCGTGTGCGGCGAAGATCGCGACGTCGCTCGCGAGCATCACCGACAGAGCGTTGGTCGGTCCGTTGATCAAGAACTCGGAGCTCCCGAACGCGGCGCCCAGCACGGAGGCAGCGACCGCAGTCGCGACTCCGGCAGCTGGGGAGAAACCGGCGATCAGCGCGTAGGCCATGGCCTGCGGCACCGTGAACAAGGCGGTGGTCAGGCCGGCGACGAAGTCCGCCCGGAAGCGTTCGGCGTCGTAGCCGCGGAACGTGGACAAGAAGGGCAGCAGCCGTTCGATCCACGGAGGCCGCGGTCGGCCGGGCCGCGCCGACGCGAACGGCGACGGCAGCAGCGAGCGCGGACCGACCGGAGTGCGGGGCTGTTCCATGGGGATCCGGCGAGCCGTATCGCCGCGGCTGAATCAGCCGTTGCGCAGCGCGCGACTCTGGCACGCAGGTTCGCAGATTTCCAAGACGCCAGCGTCAGCGTGACGAGCCGGGCACGCGCGCCGAGTTGCGTTGCACCTATTGCTGTCACAGTAAATAGTGTTATGATAGGTCATCTGTTCAGGGTTCCTGCCTTGCAGTAAAGTTACAGGAGGCCAGCGTGGACCAAGCTTCGATTCGCAGACCCGAGGGCCTCAAGGTCACCTACCGACGGATGAAATTCCCGTTCGAGGACGCGGGCTTCGCGCGTTACTGGCACGGGGGCAGTCCGTTCCGCAGCCTGTTCTGGACGCAGCTCTCGACCGCGTTCGAGCCCGGCGAGAAGTTCTTCATCGACTCGGCGCGCGCGCTCAAGAGCGAGATCCACGATCCGGCGCTGCTCGACGAGCTCGCGGAGTTCTGCCGCCAAGAAGGGCACCACACCGCGCAGCATCTCAAGTTCGATCGCATCAACGAGCGGCTCGGCGTCGACGTGCGTGGCTGCCGCGACCGCTACGCCAAAGTACTGGAGCGCACGCGCGCGAGCCTCGATCCGATGGGAATGCTTGCGGTCACGGTTGCGCTCGAGCACTTCACCGCGGGCTTTGCCGAGCAGTACTTCGACAAGCCGCGCTTGTCCGAGGACGCGGATCCGGGCGTGCAAGCGCTCTGGGCCTGGCACGCCGCCGAAGAGGCCGAGCACAAGGCGACCTGCTTCGACATCTATCAGCAGCTCGGCGGCGGTTACCTGAGACGCGTCTCGATGATGTTCGGCGCGTGGTCGCTCATCCTGTGGCTTTCGCTCGTCAACACGCACGTCCTGTTGTGGCAGGACCGCAAACTGTTCAGCCTCGACACGCTCCGAGGGTATTGGTACCTGTTCGGGCGGGGCGGGCTCGTGAGCGGCATGGGGCGATCGTTTCTCGCGTACTTCAGCCCGCGCTTCCATCCGTGGAAGGCCGACAACTCGGCGCAAATCCGGACGTGGGAAGCGGCGAACGACCAGTACATCGTGCGGCGTAACACCGAGCCCCCGCCCGCGAGCCAGCCCGCACCGAACGCTGCCTGAAGGAGCGCGCGAAGGATCGCCGCGGTCGCGGTCATGGAGAGCCGTGACGGCCGCCCTGTGGCCCCCCAACTCTGTGGAGACGCGCGTGGACCAACTCAATCGCACGAGGGGCGCGCTGCTCGCCGCGGGCCTCTGCCTAGGTGGTTGCAGCATGCCTGGGCAACAGTCGCCGCCACCGGCGAGCAACAATGGCACCGTCATCCCCGGCGCGAGCTCGTCTGGCACGGGCGGTAGCGCGTCGGGAGCACCGTCTACCAGTGCGCAGACGGGTATGCCGGGCAACGCGACGGGCACAGGTGGCGACCCGAGCCTCGCGGGAACGGGCGGCACCGGGATGATGGGTCCCGGCGGGATGCCGGACATGCAGGGTACGGCCGGGATGGACGGCATGGGCGGCACGGGCGAGTACTCCGGAACCGGAGGAGCGGGTGGCATGCCGGGCCCGACCGGAGAGGCCGGCGCGGGCGGGACTGGCGGCAGGGCCGGCATGGGCGGTGCTGGCGGACGAAGAGCGCCCGATGGGGGTGTGGCAGGGGCAGCCGGCGAGCCGGGCGACGACTAGCGCTTCGAGCGCAGGCGGCGTCTGAGCGCGAGCACCAAGCCGAGGCTCGCGCACACGAGCCAGGGGTTGCCGCGCGCATTCGGCCGCACGCTGCAACCGCTGGCGATGCGCGAGGCCAACGGATCGCGCGCGGACGGCGAGCCGATCACGTGAGCGAAGTCGCGCACGCCGTCACCGTCGAGATTGCCCTGCGCGTTCGAGGCGACGAGCGAGCCGCTGAACCACACGGGCCCGACGTCCTTCACAGGCGCGGTCCACAGAAAGCGCGAGCGCCGCGAGCCGCAGTCAGGCACCGACAGCACGGTTCGTGTGTCGAGCTCCATCACTTCGCCCGCGCCGATGTGCGCTTCGACGGGGGCGCACAGCTCCGAGTCGAGCAGCTCGTCGTCGGGAGGCAGGCGGATCCCACCTGCGCGCTGGCCCGCGCGGTCAGCGACCTCGGCCGTGAACGCGACGTTCTCGATGTCGCCGGGCCAATCGATCGTGATCTCGTACGCCGTGCCCGGCGTGTAGCCCTTGAGCGGAAGGCCGAAGATGCTCAGGTCCGGGCTCTGTCCGCCGTGGTGACACACCCCGCAGGTGAAGCCGTCCGTGGCCGAGCCGGTGAACCATCGTCCACCGCCGCCGCCCGCCTCCACTGGTTTGCCGAAGCCTTCCGCGTCGGAGAACGCACGGGCGTGCCGTACTGGGCCGCTCGCGAGCCCGAGAAGCAGCAAAGCGGGGAGCCAGGCGCGCTCGCGCGGCGAAAGCGTGCTCATGGCTGCGTGCCTCCCATCGCGTTCGGTCCCATGCCCTTGGTCGTCGCCCATTTCAGCAGCACCACGTAGCTCGGGTCCTTGGCGGTCGTGAACACGTTGCGACCGAACACGTCGATGCCCTTGTGGGCCTGCCCGCCTTGGTTCGTCTCGAGCGGCTTGCGCAGCAAGAGCGAGCTCTCGACCGTACTGCCCGACATCAACATGGAAACCGATCGTTCGTAGCTTCGGAGGATCTCGTCGGGTGTGGCCGGGTCATCCGGCATGGTCTTGGGATCGAGACGCGTGCGTCCTGGGCCGTAGACCTGGAAGAAGCGATCGGGTGAGCCGTGGCATTGCGCGGAGAACGCGCAGTCGCGCAGCAGCACCGGGTACACGTTCTTCTCGAACTGCGCGTAGTCGGGGCTCGACGCCGAGGTCGTGAACGGCCCGCGTTGCCCGCACGCGCACGCCAAGACCGCTATCGAGCATGCGAGCAGCGCGAACCGAAGAGCGCGCGAACTTGACTCGTTGTTCAACGTGGTCCCTCGTCGAGAGCTCTGGGACGCGCGCTTACTGAACCGCGATCTTCATGCCCGTGAAGTATTGCTGGTCGGGCGCAGTCACGGAGTGCGGCATGCCGTCGAGCGTGAAGTCGGCGCTGGCATTCTGGCCGGTTCCATCGTAGTCGGTGACCTCGATCACGACCTTGTAGGCACCGTTGGGCACTGCAGCCCTGTTCACGTCGGTCAGGTTCCAGGTGGCGTGCTGCGCGCCGAACTGCGAGATGGTCGCGCTCGTCACCGCGTCTAGGCGATTGCTCATGGCATCGGTGCCGAACTTGCTGAGATAGCGCGCGCGCGTCGCGGCCCACACCTTGAGCGTCTTCACGAATTTTCCGGAGCTGTCCTCGATCCAGATCGCTCCCACGTTGCGCGGCGCGAATCTGCCGCCTTGATTCACGGTGACGACGTCGAAGCTGAACGCGCCCGAGCTGCCGCCCGCTGCGACCGTGCCCCCCACCCCGGTCGTGCCGCCCACGCCGAGCACGCCGCCCGTTCCGAAGACGCCGCCCGTTCCCAGCATCCCGCCCGTTCCCGGCCTTCCCGCCGCGCCCATGGCGCTTCCAGTCACTCCGCCCGTGCCAGCGCCGGTGGAGGTCTGCGGTCCGCCCTGCATCCCGGCGGCTCCCGTCGACCCGTTCTGTACGCCGCCGCCCGCCGCGCCCATCGGGGCCGCCGCGCGCCAAGCACCGACCGCGGGTGCATCACCGAAATACACGCCTCGTCCGGCATCCGACGCCTGACACGCGCAGAGGCACGCTGCGCACAGCGTCGCGAGCAGCGCAGGGGCTTCCAAACCCAGCATGATCTGCCACGGCGTCATGTCCCTATCTCATGTCCGGCGCTGCGCAGATCCTTCACTGCGCGGCCGGATCTGGCTAAATCGGGTGAGTTTCATGCGGCGGGAATGCTTTGGATTTGAGGCTTCGAGCCGGATCGCGCATCCTGCCCCACCGTGCCGAAGAAACGCACCACGCCCCGAGAAGCCGAACGCGTGACGTTGCGTCGCAAG
>JBIOJD010000029.1:0-18111 GCA_044450485.1 Polyangiales bacterium
GGCAACGTGTTCAGCTCGAGCACGTACTCGTTCTCGCCTTCGGTGACGAGCAGATCGGCGCGCACTGCGCCTTCGAGGCCCAGCGCGTGCGCCGCGCGTTCCGCGATTCGCAGCACGTTCTGGTAGCGCGTCGCGCTCAGGCGGGGCGGCTGAAAGTACTCGCTCTGTCCGGCCTGATACTTGGCTTTGTAATCATAGAAGCCGCGCTTGGGAACGATCTCGATCGCGCCGAGCGCACGCCCGTCGAGGATTCCGACCGCGACCTCGCGACCTTCGATGTAGCGCTCCACGATCGCCGCGCTGTCGAAGCGCAGGGCATCCTCGCAGCGTTCGCGCAGCTCGGCGAGGTCGTTGGCGCGGCCGGCGCCGATGCTCGAGCCCTGGCGCCGCGGCTTCACGAACGCCGGGAAGCCGAACGATCCGTGAACCTCTTCGAGCGAAGCGACCTCGTCGGCGTCGATCGCGTAGTAGGGCGGCGTCGGCACGTTGTGCAGGCGAAACAGCTCCTTGGACTTGAGCTTGTCCATGGCGAGCGCGCTCTCGGTCACGCCTGGGCCGGTGTACGGAATGTCCAGCATCTCGAGCAGCCCCTGGATGCAGCCGTCCTCACCGTAGGAGCCGTGCAGGGCGAGGAACGCCACGTCGACCTCTTCCTGTCGCAGCAGTTGATCGACGTCGCGATCCACGAAGATGCGCGTGGCGTCGTAGCCGCGCCCGCTCAGAGCGGCGTAGATCGCCTCTCCGCTGGCGATCGAGACCTCGTGCTCAGCACTGATACCGCCCATCAGGATCCCGACCCGCTTTTGCTTCATGGGTGCCTCTCGTAGGGAGGCTCGGTGCGATCTCCTGTGCACCGAGCACCTCGTTCTTCGAGTACAGGAGCCCCCGATCGCGGTCAAAAAAGCGGGCAAATGCGAGCGCACCGAGCCGCTGCTCGCGCCTGCCGGGTGCCGCTATCCGAGGTGAGACGTTTGAAACTCCTGCAATCGGTGTTACGTTCCGGCTGTACGCCCTCGGGGGCGGTCCGACGTGCCGTCGACTATCACGGCCGCGGACGTTTGGGCCGATTCAACCGCCTGGAAACCTTCGTGAGTCTCAAAACGAGCACGACCGACCGCCGCGCTGTAATCGCGCAACGGTCCACAGCAGGCAGCCTCGACACGCACGCGTCGGCAGATGATTGGGGTCATCGCCACGCGCGGGTCGCGGTCCGCCGCCCAAACACAAAGCTTTCTCATCCCCACTTCAACGGAACCATCGATGACATTCACCGAAGCGGCGCTGGAGGTATTACGCAGCGCCGGTGAGCCCCTCCACTACAAGAAGATCACAGAGCTAGCGATCGCAGGAAATCTTCTTTCCCACGTTGGGAAGTCCCCCGAAGTGACCATGAGCTCGCGTCTCGCGACCTTGGTCAAGAAGGATCGGGGGCAGTCTCAGATCATCAAAGTCAGGCCCGGCGTTTTTGCGCTGCGGGAGGCCGCCATGCAGACCGACAAGGAAGCGAACACCGAAGCTCCGTCCAGCGAACAATCCGCTCCGAGCGAGACCAAGACCTCGAGCGTTCCCGTGGAGCGGCCGCCGCTGCCGGGAGCGGACGTCTTCCCGCAAGAAGCCGACGACGATTTTCCGATCTTGGCTGGCCTCGAAGAGGAAGCGGCGGGCGGCGTGGGTGGCGAAGAACGCGGCCGCGGGCGACGCCGGCGCAGGCGCCGCCGCGGTGGCAAGGGCGGCGAGCCGGGCATGCTCGATGCACCGGCGTCGACCGAGCGTCGTGAGCCCTTGCGCAACGATCGCGAAGCAGGGCCGCCGGCAGAGGGTCCTCGCAATGACCGGAGCGAGCTGCGCCACGACCGCGGTGAGCCTCGTCACGACGGAGGTCGCCGCGAGCCGCGCCACGACGGAGCCCGTCGCGAGCCGCCGCGCCGCGAGGACAACTACTCGCAGGATCTCGACTTCGCGCGCGAGCCCGGTGAAGGCGACCTGCTCGGGCGGGATCTCGCGGACGCCGCCTATCAAGTGCTGCTGCGCGGCGACCGCATGCCCGCGACGTTTCCTCGCATCGCCGATCTGCTGGTGCGCCGCGGCCGCCTGAGCGGTTCGCCTGAAGTGCTCGCTCCCACCGTTGCGGCGGCACTGCGCGCCGATGCAGCGCGCGCCGGGCGCGCGCACGGCCGGCCGCGCTTCCGCATCGCGGGTCAACGCGTGAGCCTGACCGAGTGGCTGTTGCCGCGCGATGCGGTTCGCAGCGAGGAGGCGGCCGAGCACGCTGCAGAGGCTCAGCGCGATCAAGTTCGACGCGCCTTCGCAGCCAGGCTGAACGAGATGCCCGCTGCGGGCTTCGCCGAGCTGGTCGCGACTTGGCTCAACGCCGAAGGTGTCACCACGTTGCGCGCAGTGCGCAGACCCGGGAGCTCCGGGCGCGAGCTCCACTTCGCCGGCACGCTGCGCCGGGGCGCGGAGGAGAGCCGTCTGGCATTCGTGGTGCTGCGCTCGGGTCGCGACATCGATCGCGAGACGGTGGTCGAGGCCAGGGGCTCGCTGCACCACTACGGCGCCGCGTCGAGCGCATGGCTGGTGACGACCGGCCGCATCAATCCGACCGCGCGCGAAGAGGCTGCAGCCGAAGGCGCGGCGGCGTGTGCGTTGATCGGTGGGGCGGATCTCACGCGGGCCATGGAACGGCTCGGTATCGGCTTGCGCGAGCACTATGTTGCCCTGTCCGACATCGATTTCGATTTGCTCGAGGCGCTCGGCGATACCGGCGCGCCGCGTCGCGACCGCGACGAGCGCTCCGGCCGTGACCGCGATCGGCCGCGCGACCGAGATCGCGATCAGGCCTATGGCCAGGGGCGCGAGCCGCGCGCGGCGGCGAACGGGATCGCGGGACGAGAGGAGGGGCGCGAGCCAACGGCCAAGGATCGGCCGCCGTTCGACCTGCTCGATCCAGACGCCGCCGAGGCGAGCCGCCTCGTGCTCGGCCCCAACACGGCGTGGGACGAGCGCGCGGCAGCCGACGCGGAGCTCGAGACGAGGCCTACGATGCGGGTTCCGCCGCTGCTCGACCTCGAGGACGGGGATGACGAAGAGGGCGACGCGCCTCTGGATGTCGACGAAGAGTCCGTGCGCCCACCTGCTGCGGATGCAGCTGCGGACGGGGACACCGAAGAGCCCGAAGGCGACGACTGAACCGAGCCTAGGGCTCGATCCCGAACGCTCGCAAGATCGCGCGCGCGCCGAGCGTGGGCGTGAGCTTGCCCGCGAGGACCTCGGCTTCGAGCGAGGGAGCGCAGCGCTTGACCTCGGGGTGCGAGCGCACCGCGTCGAGCACGGCTGCTTCGACCATGCTCCACATCCAGCGCCGAGTCTGCTCGCGGCGCTTGGCTTCCAGCCAGCCCGCTTCGTCGAGCAGCAACCGGTGCTCGCGCAGCTTGTCCCAGAGCTCCGGGAGGCCTTGTCCCGTGAGCGCGCTCAACATCAGCACCGGGACCGTCCAGCTGCGCGCCATGTGCGAGTCACCGTGCCCGGGCGGGCGCATCACCCGCAGCGCGCTCATGTAGTCGCGCTTGGCCAAGCGCGCGGTATCGGGGCTCTGGTCGACCTTGTTGACGGCGACCACGTCGGCGAGCTCGAGGATTCCGCGCTTGATCCCTTGGAGCTCGTCGCCCGCCCCCGGCAACATCAGCACCAGAAACACGTCGACCATGTCGGCGACCGCGGTCTCGCTCTGGCCCACGCCCACGGTCTCGACCAGGACTACGTCGAAGCCCGCAGCTTCGCAGACCAACATGCTCTCGCGTGTCTTGCGCGTGACGCCGCCGAGCGAGCCTGCGGCAGGCGAGGGCCGGATGAAGGCGTGCTCGTCGCGCGCGAGCCGGTTCATGCGTGTCTTGTCGCCGAGGATGCTGCCGGAGGTCACGCCGCTCGTGGGATCGACCGCGAGCACCGCGACGCGGTGCCCGGTCGACGTGAGCAGTGTGCCGAACGCGTCGATGAACGTGCTCTTGCCCACGCCGGGCACGCCGCTCACGCCGATGCGATGGGCCTTGCCTGTGTCGGGAAGGATCGCGACCAAGAGCTCTTGCGCGAGCGCTTGGTCCGCCTGCGCATTGCTCTCGACTAACGTGATCGCGCGGCCGAGCACCGTTCGATCGCAGGCGCGAATGCCCGCGACGTATTGCGGCAGCCCGAGCTTGCGGGGCTTGGGAGCGACCGGTCGCCCGGCCTTGCTCACGCGCCGTCCTCGGCTTGCGTGCGCTCTGCGAGGTCGGTCATGAGCTGTTTGGCGGCTTCGGTGATGATCGTGCCTGGTCCGAAGATGCACGCGGCGCCCGCACGATACAGGTGGTCGTAGTCCTGCTTCGGGATCACACCGCCCACGGCGATCATGATGTCCTCGCGTCCGCGCTCGTCGAGCGCGCGTCGCAGCTCGGGCACGAGCGTCATGTGTCCGGCCGCCAGCGAGCTCGCGCCCACGATGTGCACGTCGTTCTCGACGGCTTGCCGCGCGGTCTCGTCGGGCGTCTGGAACAGCGGTCCGACGTCGACGTCGAAGCCCATGTCCGCGAACGCGGTGGCGATCACCTTGGCGCCGCGGTCGTGCCCGTCTTGGCCCATCTTGGCGATTAGGATCCGCGGCCTGCGGCCCTGCGCGGCGGCAAACGCATCGGTCAACGCGCGCACCTCTCGCAAAGCGTCCGCGGTCTCGCCCATCTCACCACTATACACGCCCGACACCGAGCGAATCGTGGCTTCGTGACGGCCCCAAACCTGCTCGAGCGCGGCGCTGATCTCGCCTACGCTGGCCCGGGCCCGAGCCGCGTCGATGGCCAGCGCGAGCAAGTTGCCTTCGCCCGAGACTGCGCTCTTGGTCAGCGCCGAGAGCGCGGCCTGCACCTTCGCGGGGTCTCGATTTTGCCTCAACTGCGCGAGGCGTTTGATCTGTGCCGCGAGCACTTCGCTGTTGTCGACCTTGAGGATGGCAAGCTCGCCCTCGTCGTCGCAACGTAACTTGTTGACGCCCACGATCGTCTGCTGGCCCGAGTCGATGCGTGCCTGGGTGCGGGTCGCGGCCTCTTCGATCCGCAGCTTGGGCAGGCCAGCCTCGATCGCCTTGGCCATGCCGCCGAGCTGCTCGACCTCTTCGATCAAGCTCCACGCGCGATGGGCGAGGTCGTGCGTGAGCCGCTCCACGTAATAGCTGCCCGCCCACGGATCGATCGTGCGGCACACGCCGGTCTCCTGCTGGATGTAGAGCTGGGTGTTGCGTGCAATGCGCGCGCTGAAATCCGTGGGCAGGGCCAGCGCTTCGTCGAGCGCGTTCGTGTGCAGCGACTGCGTGTGCCCAGCAACCGCGGCCATGGCCTCGATGCAGGTGCGCGCGACGTTGTTGAAAGGATCCTGCGCCGTGAGGCTCCAGCCGGAGGTCTGGGAGTGCGTGCGCAGCGACATGCTCTTCGGATTCTTCGCGCCAAAGCCCTTGACGATCTTGGCCCACAGCATGCGCGCGGCTCGCAACTTCGCGACCTCCATGAAGTAGCTCATGCCGATGGCCCAGAAGAACGACAGGCGCGGCGCGAAGCTGTCCACGTCGAGACCTGCCGCGACGCCCGTGCGCAGGTACTCGAGCCCGTCCGCCAGTGTGTAGGCGAGCTCGATGTCCGCGGTCGCACCGGCCTCCTGCATGTGATAGCCGGAGATGCTGATGCTGTTGAACTTCGGCATGTGCTTCGAGGTGAAGGCGAAGATGTCGCCCACGATCCGCATCGAGGCCCGCGGCGGGTAGATGTACGTGTTGCGAACCATGAACTCTTTGAGGATGTCGTTCTGGATCGTGCCGCTGAGCTTGTCGGGCGCGACGCCTTGCTCTTCTGCCGCGAGCACGTAGAGCGCGAGCACGGGCAGCACCGCGCCGTTCATGGTCATCGACACGCTCATCTGATCGAGCGGGATGCGATCGAACAGCACTTGCATGTCGAGGATCGAGTCGATCGCCACGCCGGCCATGCCCACGTCGCCGCGCACGCGCGGGCTGTCCGAGTCGTAGCCGCGGTGCGTCGCCAGATCGAACGCGATCGATAGACCCTTCTGGCCCATCGCGAGGTTGCGGCGGTAGAACGCGTTGCTCTCTTCGGCGGTCGAGAAGCCGGCGTACTGGCGAATGGTCCAAGGCTGCTCGACGTACATGGTGGGGTAGGGCCCGCGCACGAAGGGCGGCAGACCGGGCATCGTGTGCAGGTGCTCGACGTCGCCGAGATCGCTGGCGCTGTACAGCGGCTGGACGTCGATCTGCTCGGGCGTGTGCCAGACCGGGTCGCCGCCGTTCTGCGCACGCCTGGCGCGCTGTTGCCAAGCCTCGCGATCGTCTCGGCCGCGCAGCACGGCTGCGTCTGGCAACGCGATCTGCGAGAAATCTGGAATGCGGCTCACGACTGCACCCCGATCGCCTCGAGCAGTGCGCTCAGCGTCTCGATTGCGTTGCAACCGAGGTAGATGAAGTCGCTGATGCCCGCGGCGCGGTATCCCGTCTCGTCTTTACCCGGCCGACCCGCGAGCACCACGCGCTTGGCGCCTTGGCTGCGCAGCGTCTGCACGAGGCGCTCGGCCCACTGCGGATACGCCTCGTCGCTGCCACACAAAACGGCCAGCTCTGCGCCCGAGCGCGCATGGGCCAGAGCGGCGGCCTCGACCGTGTCGAAGCCCTCGTTGTCGAGCACCGCGAGCCCGCCCGCATTGAAGAACGAGGTCGCAAACTGCGCGCGCGCCTTGTGCGAAGGGATCGGACCGAGGTTGCACAGGAACACGCTCGGTCGGCTCCCCGTCGCATCGGCCCGTGCGTCGCACGCATCGCGAAGTCGCTCGTAGGGCTCGGCATTGCGCAGTGAGGGCAGTGGGTCGATCCGTTCGGGCTCGCTCGATCCGCGCAGCGCTCGGTCGAGCTGCGCCAGCGTTGCGCCCGCTGCAGCCAAATCGGCCAGTGCTGCGAGCCGCCCTGGGCCAGAGGACGATCGCACCGTCGTGGTCGCGGCGGCCAGCGCTTGATCGCTCGACGCCGCCTGCAGCGCGCGCTCGCGCTCGGCTGCGATCGCCTGCCGATCTGGCTCGGGTCGCGCCAGCGTCTGCTCGCGTACGTCCGCAAATTCGCTCACGCCCGTGATCACTTGCTTGCGCCTGGCGATCAGCTCGGCGCGGGCGCGCGCGGTCTCCGTCAGGCGAGCGGCGATTCGTCCCGAGGTGAGCGAAGCGGCCATCCCGCCGTCGCGCTCGATGGTCTGGAGCTCCTGCCAGCCCAGCTCGGCAAGCTGGGAGGTGAGCGCCTCCACGTACCACGCACCGCCGGCGGCATCGGCCACGCGCGAGACGTGGGCCTCTTCGTCCAAGATCACTTGGAGGTTGCGCGCGACTCGACGCCCGAGCGCGTCGGATGGGCCGCGCAGGCGGTCGAACCCCGCGGTGGTGATCGCGTCCGCGCCCCCGACGGCTGCGGCGAAGGCCTCGGTCGTCTCGCGCAGGATGTTCACGAAAGGGTCGCGTACGGTCTTGGTGCGCGTCGACGTCGTCACGTGCAGCGTGCAGCGCTGCGCGTCTCCGTCGCCCCCACATGCCGCCACGACGCTGGACCAGCACTGGCGCAGCGCGCGCAGCTTCGCGATCTCCATGAAGAAGTCCGAGCCCACGACGACGCTGAAGGCGAGCTGGCTCGACGCGTCGGCCACGCTGAGGCCGGCTTCGGTCAGCCAGCGCAGGTAGCTCACGGCGGTGGCCAGCGCATAGCCGATCTCCTGTGCCGCGCTAGCGCCTGCATCGTGATAGGGCACGGTCGAGACGGTGACGCTGCGCCAGCGCCGAGCATGCGCATTGGCCCACAGCGCCAGCGCCGCGAGCTCAGCGCGCGCGTCCTGCCACGAGCGCGGGAGCGAGCCATCGCGCGCCAACGCGCCCAGCGGATCGAAGTTGAGCCAGCAATCGAGCCGCTCGGCATCGAGCTTGCGACCGCGCGCCGCCGCGACGAGACACGCGGCGATCGCGAGCGCGTTTGCGCCCGCGTCGAGCGAAAGCGTGACACGCTCGAGCGGAACGCCTTCGAGCAGCCTCCCGAGCTGGCTCGCGCTGAGGCACGGCGCGCCACGCTCGTGAGCGCCAGCCTTCGGGTCGACGGGCACGCGACCGGTGCGGGTCTCGGCGTCGAAGCGCAGCCACACCGAGCGCGCGCCTCGATCCACGTCGTCGGTGAGCTCGCGAGCAAGCGCGGCCACCGAAGGGTTGTCGTAGCTGGGCCGCAGGTCCCAGCGCGCGCCGAAGCGCCCGAGCGCCTGCCCGCCCCGCCGGTGCGGCGGTGCCGCTGGGAAGCCCGCGGCGTCCTGCGCCCAAGGCCAATCCTCTGCGGTGTAGAGCGGCTTCACGTCGATGCCCTCGAGCGTGTGCGTGGTCAGCTTGGTCTCGAGGGTTCCGCCTGGGAGGGCGCGCTCCACCTCGGCTTTCCAGCTCGCGAAGCTCACTTCGGCAAAGCCGCTGAGCAGGGACTCGGGGGTGTTGGACATCGACTCGGCACCTCTCGCCGGAGCTCACGGGGTCGCCGGCGGAAGCTCGGCGCCGCGTATGCAGGCGAGATAGCGGCAGAATGGCCCATATGCAAGCGACGCCGGGCCTGAGCCCCTTGCCTGGCTGCCTTCGCTCGGAAGTCGGTGCGAAGGGCGCGTCGGTGCTAGATTTGCCGAGCGTGGCAATCGTGCTGCACATCGAGGACGATCCGGCCAATCGGCTGCTCGTCCGCAAGCTCCTGACCGCCGCGGGCCACGAAGTCGTCGACGCGGAGAGCGGGCTCGAGGGCATCAGGCTCGCCGAGGCGCGCAAGCCCGACATCGTGCTCGTCGACATCGACGTGCCGGACCTCGACGGCTACGAGGTCACGCTGCGGCTGCGCAGCATGGAGGCGATGGCAGGTACCCCGATCGTCGCGATCACCGCCGAAGGCGACCGCGAGACCAGCCTCGCCGTGGGCGCAGACGGCTTCATCGAAAAACCGATCGATGCGCTGCGTTTTCCGGAGGTGGTCGAGCGCTTCCTCGGGGGCCACTCGGAGCGGCGGCGCAAGAGCGACCCCGGCGACGACGCTCTGCGCTCGCGCTCGCAGAAGATCGTGGGTCGGCTCGAGCGCAAGGTGGTGGAGCTCTCGGACGCGAACAAGCAGCTCCAGGAAATCGCGCGCCTGCGCCAGGAGTTCCTCCAAAACCTCAGCCACGAGTTCGCGACGCCGATGACGCCCGTTGTGGGCTATCTCCGGCTGATGCTCAACGAAGAGCTCGGGCCGCTGACGCCGCTGCAGCGCAAGTGTGTGGAGTCGATCAACACCTCGACCAAGAAGCTGCGCACGTTGATCGACACCCTGCTCGACGTCAGCCACCTCGAGACCGGCAAGCTGCACATCTACGAGCGCGACTACGACTTCGGCGAGGTCGCAGATCGGGCGGTCGCGGAGACCAAAGACTTGTTCGCCGAAGGCGGCACGACCGTGGTGTACGGGCGGCCGCCGGGTGCGCTGCCGGCTCGCGGTGACCCCGACAAGCTGCGGCGAGCGATGATCCACATCCTCGACAACGCGGCGAAGTTCACGCCGCGAGGGTCCGAGGTGGCGGTCGAGCTGCGGCGCGGCGCGGAGGCGGGCGCTCCGCGCTACGAGCTGGTCGTTGCCGACAGCGGGCCGGGGATCTCGGAGCGCGACCGTGAGCGCATTCTGCAGCCCTTCTTCCAGGTCGACGGCACGCGCACGCGCAGCCACGGCGGCGTGGGTCTCGGGCTGGCCTTCTCGCGGCACGTCGCAGAGGCCATGGGCGGTGGCATCGAGGTCATGAGCCCACCGGGCTCCGAGGTCGCCGGACGCAAGCTGCGAGGCACCGCGTTCGTGCTCAGCGTCCCAACCGGTCCGCGGCGGGGCAGCGAGAAGTGATCTACCTGGACCATCACGCGGCCACGCCTCTGTGCGCGGCGGCGCGCGAGGCCATGCAGGACGCGCAGGCTCGAGCCTGGGCCAACCCGGCGAGCGTGCACGCTGCGGGTCGCGCCTCCCGGGCTCTGCTGGAGAGGGCACGCTCACAGGTCGCGCAGGCCCTCGGCGCTGCGAGCGCCGCAGACTTGGTGCTCACCTCGGGCGGCACGGAGGCCTGCAACCTCGGCGTGCGAGGGCTCGAAGGCTTGGATGGAGGCCATCTGGTCACGACCGAGATCGAGCATCCGGCCGTGGCGCGCGCCGTGGACGCGCTCGGGCGCGAGGCCGAAGTGCGTGTGACCCGGATGAAGGTGGTCAGTGGTCTGCCGCCGACGGGCGCGCAGCTCGCCGCGGAGCTCCGCGCCGAAACCAGGCTCGTGGCGGTGCAGTGGATCAACCACGAGACGGGGACGATGCTGCCCGTGGCCGAGTACGCGGCCGTCTGCCGCGAGGCGTGCGTGCCGCTGTTCATCGATGCTACGCAGGCGTTCGGCAAGGTGCACGTCGATGTATCGGCGCTCGGCGCGGATCTCGTCGCGGTGGCTTCGCACAAGCTCGGCGGTCCGGCCGGCGCGGGCGCGCTGTTCGTGCGGCGTGGGGTGCGGTTGTCACCGCTGCTGTTGGGCGGCGCCCAAGAGAGGGGCCTGCGCGCGGGCAGCCCCGACGTGCTGCACGCGGTCGGCTTCGGCGCCGCGTGTGACGCGTTGCGAGAGCGGCTTTCGGCTCAGCCGCGGCTCTCCGCGTTGCGCGACGAAGTGGAGGGCGAGCTTTCGGCGCTCGGTGCCGTGCTCAACGGGAGGGATGCCCCGCGTGCCGCCACCGTGGTCAACGCGAGCTTTGCAGGACGGCGAGGTGACGCGCTGGTGGCCGCGCTCGATCTCGAAGGTGTGTGCGTGAGCAGTGGGCCCGCGTGCTCGTCGGGGCTGCCCGAGCCGTCACCGTCGTTGCGGGCGATGTACCCGCACGAAGCATGGCGCGCCGGCGCTGCGCTGCGCCTCAGCTTCGGGCCCGAAACCACCGAAGTCGAAGTGGAAACCGCGCTCGCTGCGCTGCAGCGGGTGCTGGCGCGGCACGCGGCGTAAAGAAGTTGGAACGCGTCGAGGTCTTGGTCGCGCTTGGCGTGATCTTTCGAGCTTTCGGCCGCAAGGGTCTGTCTTCACGGCACTTTGGGGGCACCTGGTGCGCACGCCCAACGCTCGCTTGAATGGAACGCCGCACTTGACCGCCGACCGGCTTTAGCCCAAGCAGCAAGGCGATGGCGAGCCCAGCGTCAGCCCCTGCGGACCGGTCACGCGTGCTCGTGGCAATGAGCGGCGGCGTGGACTCGTCGGTCGCGGCCGCGTTGCTCCACGAAGCCGGCTGCGAGGTCATCGGCGTGACGCTGCACCTGTGGGACGCCGAGGGCGATCAGCACGTCGGTCGTTGTTGTGCGCCCGAGGATCGCGAGGACGCGCGGCGGACCTGCGACCTGCTCGGTGTGCCGCACTACGTGATCGACGAACGGGACGCGTTCAGGCGGCAGGTGGTCGACCCGTTCATGGACGACAACCTGGCCGGACGCACGCCGGCCCCCTGCGTCGCCTGCAACCAGCAGGTCAAGCTAGGCCGCCTGTGGCAGCTCGCGCAGGAGCTCGGGGCGACACGCGTGGCGACCGGGCACTACGCGCGCACCGAGCTCGCCGCTGACGGACGCGTGCGGCTGTTACGCGGCGCCGACCCGGACAAGGATCAAAGCTACTTCTTGTTCGGCGTGCCGGTCGAGGTGCTCGTTCGTCTCATGTTCCCGCTCGGCGCGATGACCAAGCAGGAGGCGCGGGCGCACGCCCGCAGGCTCTCGTTGCCCAACTGGGACAAGCCCGACTCGCAGGAGCTGTGCTTCGTTCCGGATCGAGACGTGCGCGGCTTCATCGGGCGGCAGCGGCCCTCCGTGGGTGTGCCGGGGCCCATCCTGAGCGCCGACGGCCGGTTGCTCGGTCGACACGAAGGCATAGAGGGCTTCACGGTCGGGCAGCGCCGTGGGCTACGCGTGAGCGCAGACAAGCCGCTCTATGTGCTGCGCGTGTTGCCGGACCAGGCCGCCGTCGTCGTCGGCACCGAGGCGGAGCTGCAGACCGAGGAGCTGCACGCGGACGCCGCGCGCTGGCTCGTGCCCAGACCGGCCGAAGCATTCGAAGCCGACGTCCGCATTCGCCACCGCCACCACGCCGCAAAGGCCACGGTCACGCCTACGCCCGACGGCTTCCGCGTGCGCTTCGCCGCGCCGCAGCGGGCCGTGGCACCCGGCCAGGCCGCGGTCCTCTACCAGGGCGATCAAGTCCTCGGCGGTGGATTGATAGACGGCACCGCCAACGCATGAGCGGCGCTCGTCCCTGCGTGGTCACAGCAGCGCAGTGACCGCCATCATGTCGGCCGGCGTCAGTCGAAGCTCTGCCGCTTTGACGTTGCTCTCGACCTGCTCGGGCTTGGTCGCACCGGCGATCACGCTTGCGATCACGGGTTGCGACAGCAGCCAGCCGAAGGCGACGTCGAGCAGGCCCTTGTCGCGTTCCTGTGCGAAACGCTGCACGCGCTCGACCTTGTCGAACGCCCCGTCGTTGAGCATTCGTCCCGCGCGCTCGCCCCACAGCCCGAGCCGCGTGTCGGAGCCCGGCTTCTCGCCGCGTTTGTACTTGCCCGTCAGCAAACCGCTCGCCAGCGGGAAGTACGGGAGGATGCCGATGCCGTGCTGCGTGCAGGCCGGGATCAGCTCGTGCCGGATGGTCCGCTCGAGCATGTTGTAGTGGTTCTGCGCCGACACGAAGCCGTGCAGGTTTCGGGTCTTCGCGACCCAGAGCGCGTCGACGAGCTGGTGCGACGCGAAGTTGGAGCAGCCCACGTAGCGCGCCTTGCCCTGGCGTACGACTTGGTCGAGCGCGTCGAGCGTCTCGTCGATCGGGGTTTCTCCATCGGGAAAGTGAAGCTGGTACAGGTCGATGTAGTCGGTGTCGAGCCTGCGCAAGCTGGCCTCGATCGCGCGCTGCACGTAGCGCCGCGAAGCTCCGCGCTCGAGCGGCGACTCGCCCATCGGGCCGCCAAATTTGGTTGCGAGCACGATGTCCTTGCGTCTCGGGCCGAGCGCCTTCCCAAGCAAGGTCTCCGACGCGCCGCGACCGCCGTAGATGTCCGCGGTGTCGAACAGCGTGATGCCGACGTCGAGGGCTTTGTGCACCACGGCCTGGGTCTGCGCAGCATCGCAGCGCATCCCGAAGTTGTTGCAGCCCAGCCCGACCGCCGAAACCTTGAGCCCCGATGAACCCAGACGTCGATGTTCCATGCACCTGGCTTAGCACTGAGGCTTTGGCCAAGTCGAGACGCGGATAGCGACAGCGTGGCCCGGTTCGTGCCACGCGCTGGCAAAGCGCTGGGCCGCGCGGCCACAGCGTGCAAGCCTTCGCGGCATGGGCGTGCCACCCAGCGGCGGGACGGAGCTCGACGGTCGGGTTCGCGACCTGACCCACGCTGGTGAGGCCGTGGTCGAGACCGAGCACGGGATCGTGCTCGCTCGCGGCGCGCTGCCGGGCGAGCGCGTGCGCTTGCGCCTCGGGCGCCGAGCCGCGGGAGTCCAGCGCGGCGTCGTGATCTCGCTGCTCGAGGCCTCGGAGAGCCGCGTCGAGCCGGCGTGCCAGCTGGCCGAGCGCTGCGGCGGATGCCCGCTCATGGCGCTGTCGCCCGAGGCGCAGCTGCGCTTCAAGCAGCAGAGGCTGCGCGCGATGTTGGAGGGGCTCGGGTCCACGCTCGAGCCAGAGCTCGTGCCGAGCCCGAGCATGCTCGGCTACCGCGGCCGCGCGCGTCTGGCGTTTCGGCGTGAAGGCGAGACCATGCAGCTCGGCTACTTCGCCGCGGGCAGCAAAACGCTCGTCGACGTGTCGGTTTGTCAGGTGCTCCACCCCGCGCTCGCGCTCGGCCTGACGGCGCTGCGCGAGAGGCTCAGGCCGTCGTTGGAGGGTGAGGGCGAAGTTGCGCTCGGGCTCGGTGCCGGCGGCGCGTGCGTGGCCGAGCTCACGAGCCGCGGCCCACAGCCACCGCAAGCCTATGCGGCCGCCGAAGCGCTCATTTCGAGCGGGGGCCTTGCGGGCCTGGCTCTGCGCATCGCCGACGGTGCCGCGGCGCGCTTTGGCGATCCCAGGCAGGTGACCGCGAGCAGCGACGGTACCCCCCTGTGGGCGCCCGCCGGGTCCTTCAGGCAGGCGAACCCCGAGGTCAACGCGATGCTAGTCGAGCGTGTGCTCGCGCTGGCCGAGCCCGAAGGCGCGGCCGTGCTCGAGCTGTATGCAGGCCACGGCAACTTCACCATCGGGCTGGCCCCGCGGGCCAAGAGCCTGCAAGCGGTGGAGGCGGACCGCGGGGCGGCAGACGCGTGCCGCGAGAGCTTGCGCAGCCGTGGCGTGATCCAGGCGCGCGTGGTCTGCGCGGATGCGGTCGAAGGCGCGCGCGGGCAGGGCGGCCTCGACGTGGTCGTGCTCGACCCGCCTCGCGCCGGGGCGAAGGAGGTCCTTCCCGTGGTTGTCGGGCGCAGGCCCGAACGCATCGTCTACGTGTCTTGCGACCTCGCAACGCTGCGCCGCGATCTCGCCGAGCTGATGCGCAACGGCTACGCGCTCGACGCGGTGACGGGCTTCGACATGTTCCCGCAGACCGCGCACCTCGAGACGGTGGTCCGGCTCCGGGCGACACGGACGAGTCCGCAGAGCGTCCAAAAGCGTTGAAATCTCGCCCTGTTGTACTACAAACCTCGGCAAGCCTATGAAGTGCCCGTTCTGCGGCAGCCTGGACAACAAGGTGACCGATTCGCGCCTCTCCCAAGGCGACGAGGTGATCCGTCGCCGCCGCGAGTGCGAGGGCTGCGCGCGACGCTTCACCACCTACGAGCGGATCGAGCTCGTGTTGCCGATGGTGGTCAAGAAGGATGGCCGCCGCGAAGCCTTCGATCGGCTCAAAGTGCTCGCCGGTCTTCGCCGCGCCTGCGAGAAGCGGCCGGTGGGGACCGATGCCCTCGACGCGCTGGTCGACCACATCGAGCGCGCGCTGGTCGAGTCCGGAGACAAAGAGGTCGATTCGTCGGCGATCGGCGAGCAGGTCATGCAGCGCCTACGCGAGATCGACCAGGTGGCGTACGTGCGCTTTGCCAGCGTGTATCGCAGCTTCAGGGACATCCACGAGTTCATGTCCGAGCTGTCGCAGCTGCTGACCAACAAGACCAAGCAGGGCGACGAGTGAGGCCGCGGCCGCCGAGCCGGCTCGATGCGGCGATGATGGCGCGCGCGTTGCGAGAAGCCCGCAAGGGCAGGCCGAGCCCCAACCCGCACGTGGGGGCTGTGGTCGCCCGTGGCGGAAAGATCATCAGCGTGGGCCATCACGCGCGCTGCGGTGGGCCTCATGCCGAAGTGGTCGCGCTTCGTCGCGCCGGCGCACGGGCGCGTGGCGCCACGCTCTACGTCACGCTCGAGCCCTGCAATCACCACGGGCGTACGGGGCCCTGCACCGAGGTCGTGATCACTGCCGGCATTGCTCGGGTGGTGGCCGGCTGCGCGGATCCCACCTCACACGCGGCTCGCGGCCGGGCCAAGCTGCACCGCGCCGGGATCGCGTTCGATCTCGGCCTGCGGCGAGGCGAATGCGAGGCGTCGATCGCGGACTTCACCAAGCTGGCGACGACGGGGCTGCCTCACGTGACGCTCAAAGCCGCGGTCACTCTCGATGGCAAGCTCGCGACCCGCAAAGGCGACTCCAAGTGGATCACGTCCTTGCCCGCGCGGCGCCACGCACATCGGTTGAGGGCGCAAGCCGATGCCGTGTTGGTGGGCGTCTCGACCGTGCTCGCCGACGACCCGGAGCTGAATGTGCGCCTGGTGCGCGGACCACACCCGCTGCGCGTGGTGCTCGATGCGGAGCTGCGCATGCCGCCTGGCAGCAAGCTGGCGAAAACGAGCGAGCAGCTCCGTACGCTCGTCTACCATGCTCCAGAAGCGAGCCCGCGGCGCCGGCGCGCGCTTCTGCAGCGGGGCGTCGTGCTTCAGGAGGTTTCGACCGAAGGCGAAGGCCGCCTTCGGCTGCGCAGCGTGCTCGCCGATCTCGGCCGGCGCGGTGTCATGCGCCTGCTGGTCGAGGGCGGCAGCCGAGTGCACGCCGCGTTTCTCGACCAAGGCCTCGCGGACCGTGCTGCGGTGTTCGTGGCGCCGCGCATTCTCGGCGATGCGGCCGCGATTTCGCTCGCCGACGGTCGGCCTCGCGCGCGAATCGCCGAGTCGCTCCAGCTCTCTCATGTGCGCGTGCGCCGTTTCGGGGACGACGTCCTGATCGAGGGCGAGATCGGCCCGGGTCGCACGCACGGGCCGAGGCGTGGTAGGTAACCGAGCGCGTATGCAGTAGAGGGAACGATGGCCGAAAGCGTAAAGACTCTCGAGGGCAGTTTGACGGCGCCGCAGGGCGCCCGTTTCGCGGTGGTGGCGGCGCGCTTCAACGAGCTGATCGTGGAGCGGCTCATCGAGGGCGCGCTCGATGCCTTGCGACGCCACGGCGTGCCCGACACCCACGTGGTGCTGGCCAAGGCGCCGGGTGCTTTCGAGCTCCCGCTCGTGTGCCAGCGGATCGCCGCCAGTGGCAAGGTCGAGGCGGTGATCGCGCTCGGTTGCGTGATCCGCGGGGCGACCCCGCACTTCGATTTCGTCGCCGGCGAGGCGGCCAAGGGCTGCGGCAGTGTGGCGATGACGACGGGGGTGCCAGTGGCCTTCGGCGTGCTCACCACGGACAGCATCGAGCAAGCGGTCGAGCGCGCCGGCACCAAGGCCGGCAACAAGGGCGCCGACGCGGCGCTGGCCGCGATCGAGATGGTGAGCCTCGGTCGGACGCTGAGCGAGCACGGGTTCTGAGGCGATGGCCTCGCGACGCAAGGCGCGCGAAGCAGCATTGCAGATGCTGTTCCAGATCGACCTCTCGGGCGAAGATCCCGAGCAAGCGATTGCGTTGTACCAGCAGTGTCTCGGCGAGTCGGAGGACGCCGACGAGTTCGCGCTCGAGCTGGTTCGCGGTTGGGCGGAGAAGCGCGACGCTGTGGACGCCAAAGTCCGCGAGGTCAGCCAGCACTGGCGGCTCGAGCGCATGGCTCGGGTCGACCGCAACATCCTGCGCTTGGCGACTTTCGAGCTGCTGGGCATGCCGGCGATTCCTCCCAAGGTGACGCTCAACGAAGCGGTCGAGCTGGCCAAGCGCTTCGGGGACGAGCAGAGCCCGGCCTTCGTGAATGGCGTGCTGGATCGCATCGCGAGCGATCTCCGCAAGGCTTGATCCCATGTACGTGAGGTTCGCGATTCCCGAGCTCACGCAGATCGACGCGCTGCGCTGCGAGGCGTTGGCGCTGCCGCTGTTCAGCGACGAACGGCCGCTGCGCGGAGCGCTCGGACTGCTCGATTGGCGGCTGTGTGGGTTTCTCTCCGGTTTGGTCGAACGCGGCAAAGTCCTGGGAGAGCCGCTCGAGACGGTGCTGGTTCCGGGCAGGCCCAAGCTGACCATGGACAAGCTGTTCATGCTCGGGCTCGGTCCGAGCGGCGGCTTCGACGAGCGCGCGCTTCGCCAGGGTCTCGATCACATTCTCGACACGCTGGCGCGGGCGCGCGTGCGCAGCACGGCGCTCGTGTTGCCCGGCCGCAACGGCTCGCGACCGATCGCGCCGGCTCGCGCCATGGAGGCGTTCGTCGCCTGTGCCCTGCACCGCGACGACCACGACGAGCTGATCCTGCTCGAGCCACCCGAGGCTCAGCGTGAGATGGAACCGGTGATGGAGCGCGAGCGGCGGAGGGCGCGGGCCGAGCTGGGGTAGGATTGTCCAACGTGGCGGGCATAGGCGGATCGGCACCGAGGCGCTGGCAGTTCTTCATCGATCGCGGCGGCACCTTCACCGATTGCCTGGGCGTGAGCCCCGAGGGTGGGCCGGTCCGCGTCGCGAAAGTGCTCTCCTCGGACCGGGCACCGCTCGACGGGATCCGCGCGCTGCTCGGCTTGCGGGCAGACGACGCGATCCCGCCGTGTGACCTCCGGATGGGCACGACGCTCGCCACCAACGCCTTGCTCGAGCGCAAGGGCGCGAGCAC
>JBIOJD010000030.1:0-17836 GCA_044450485.1 Polyangiales bacterium
ACCTCGTCCTCGAACACCTCCGAGGGGTCGATCTCGCAATCAGGCGTGCTCGCGCACGCCCGCGCCTTCGGCTCGAGCCGTTCGAGCGAGAACGCTTGCACACTGCCCGCGTTGTAGCGCAGGTCGAAATCGCTGTTCGCGATGAACATGTACCGGGGCGCTTCGCCGTCGGCGTGCTTGGACAGCACCATCGCGTTCGGAAAGTACAGCAAGCCACGCGGCGGCTCGTCGCCGGGGTTGTTGATGTTGCAACCGAGCGCCAGAGTCACCGCAGCGCAAAGCAACCATCGGGCGCCGGCCGGCATGGCGTGCGCACAGTAGTCGCTACACCGGACCGCTGCAAGCGAAGCAGCGCGCTACCCCCAGGGGTCGAGCACTTCGGTGTCGACGCCGTGGTGCTGCCGGTCCGGATGCTTCGGTTTTGCAGGCTTGGTCTCTGCAGGGGCGGCGGGCGCTGGCGCCGGCGCGGGCCCGGGCTTCGCGGCGGGCGCGTGCCTGCCTGACGACTGCCTGCTGAGCGTGACCTTGAGCCCGTCCTCCGTCATCGCACTGATGGAGAAAGACTTGCTCTGGTATCCGCTCTGACGAAGCTCGAGCTGCACCTGCTCGTCGGCATCGGGTCGCGGCATGGTGAACGGCGTGTTGCCGAGCAATGCATTGCCGCGATAGACCTCGGCGCCCACAGGCTCGCTGTTGATCGTGACCTGGGGCGGTTGTGCAGGCGCCGCGGGCTGCTCCGGCTGCGGTGTGGTCCCGGCCTGCGGTGCAGGTTGCGATGGCGCGGCTGCTGGCGCGTTGGAGGCGGCGGTCTCGCCAGCAGGCTTGACCACGTTCGGCTGATCGGAGCTCGAGCGCGTGGCCACGAAGAACGCGATGCCGCCGGCGACGACCAGAGCCGCGCCCCCGATGACGAAGGGTAGCGGCGAGCGACGACCTGGGACAGGTTGCCCCAACCCCACGGTCACACGACCGGGCGCGTCGGTGCTGACCGGCCCTTGTTGCCCCGAGAGCGTGCTTCGCTGCACCTGATCGACGACCGCTTTGGGCGTGCGACCGCGCTCCATCGCCTCGACGTCTTCGAGCAGCTCGCCCATGGACGAGTACCGCAGCTCCGGCTTCTTCGCGAGGCACTTCAGGATGACCGCTTCGAGCGCGGGCGGCACGTTCACGGGCGGCGGCAGCTCGTGCGGGGGGATCGGGTTCTCGTACAGGTGCTTGGTCAGGATGCCCATCAAGTGGTCGGCATCGAACGGCACCTTGCCGGTCGCCATCTCGTACAGCATCACGCCTACCGCGTAAATGTCCGTGCGGTGATCGACGTTGGTGCCCGCACATTGCTCCGGCGACATGTAGTGGGGCGTCCCGAAGACCTGGCCGGCCTGCGTGAGCTTGCTCTGCGTGCCGCCGACCTTGGCGATGCCGAAGTCCAGCACCTTGACGAAGTCCTCGTCGTCGCCGCGCTCGACGAGCTGCACGTTGTCCGGCTTCATGTCGCGGTGAATGATGCCGATCTCGTGCGCTGCGCCGAGCGCCTGGCACAGCTGCTTGGCGATGTGCATCGTGCGCTCGGGTGTGAAGCGTCCGCGCTCGAGCGCCGTGGTCAGCGACACGCCGTTCAAGAACTCCATCACGAAGTAGGTGGAGCCGTCCGGCAGCATGCCGAAGTCGCTGATGTCGATGATGTGTTGGTTGCCGATCTGCGACGCGCTCTGCGCCTCTTGCTTGAAGCGCGCGACGATCTCCTCGTTCTTCGAGACCTCGGGCCGCAGGACCTTGATGGCGAGGGGCTTGTTCAAGGCGATGTGGACCGCCTTGTAGACGATGCCCATGCCACCCTCGCCCAGGACCGCCGTGATACGGTAGCGTCCGTCGAGCACCTGCCCGATTAGGGGGTCTTGCCGCTGCAATACCGACTCCATGGCGGGCTGAGTCTGGTTCGCTCCACCGACCCCGTTTCCACCCTGGTCGGACATTCGAATCGGTCCTAAGGCGAGGTCAGGCGGACTTGCGCGCACCGTGCGCGGGACCGTTGCCTCCGTCGGACCAGGCCCACGTCCGCGATCATTGGCCATCGCTCCGCGCGGGTCAAGTCAAAGGACGGCGGCGGCCGCCGGAGCTGCCTAGCGCGATGTCGGCGGGTTGGGTCAACCGGCCTCGGCCGCGTCTTCGATCTCGTCGGCTTCTTGCGCGACTTCCTCGCTTCCGCTCTCGACGGCGTCGGCCTCGGCCGCGAGCTGCGCCAAGTCCTCGTCCGAAATGTGAGCGGATTGCTCCTCGTCGAGCCGCGCAGACTCCTCGGCCGCGGCCAGCGCCGCCTCCGCGTCTTCGACTTCCTCTCCGGTCTTGCGCTTGAACAGCGCGCGGTTCTCCTCGCTCAGCTCCGTGAACTCACGCAAGGTCGGAAGATCCTTGAGGTTCTGCATGCCGAAGAATTCCAAGAAGTGGGACGTCGTACCGTAGAGCAGCGGGCGACCCGGCTCGTCCTTGCGGCCGAGCATCTTGATCAGGCCGCGCTCGAGCAGCACGCGCAACGCGGAGCCGCTGTCGACGCCGCGAACCTCGTCGATTTCGGGCCGCGTGATCGGCTGCCGGTAGCCGACGAGCGCCAGCGTCTCGAGCTGGGCGCGGGTCAAGCGCACCGGCTTCTGCGCGACGAACTCACGCACGAACGGCGCGCACGCGGGTGACGACCGGAAGCGGTAGCCGCCGGCGACTTCGACCAATTGGATGCCGCGCTCCTCGTACTCGGGCATCAGCTCAGCGATCAGCTCGCGCACGATCGCCGCGCGCGACTTGAGCGCCCGCGCGAGCTGGGCCGCAGTGGCTACCCGATCGCTCACGAAGATCAAGCTCTCGAGCCCCCGCTTCAGCTCTTCTCGGGTGAGCTCCACGGGCTCGGGCGCCTGTTCACTGCCCTGCCCGCCGGCGTTCGCGACGCTGGGCTCCTGGTCCTCCGTGACGACGGTCTGGCTCATCTCGCCTCCTGGTCGGAACGCGCTGCACTCTGGCTCGGCGCCTCCGTGGTCGCCGACGGCGGCGGCAGCGTCGGGGCCTCCGCATCGAGCAACGCGAAGTGAAGGTGGATGGGGCTCCGGTAGTCGGTCTGGAACACGCGAATCACGCGCAACTTCGTCATCTCGAGCAGCGCCAGAAACGTGACTACGACTTCGTAGCGCGTGACATCCGCCGCGAACAGCTCCTCGAACTGGCACGCGCGCCGCTCGCGCAGCAGCTCCGTGATCTGCGTCATGCGGTCGCTGATGCTGATCCGCTCGGCCGTGACCCCGAACGCGAGCCGCCCTTTTGCGCGCGCCAGGATGCCCTCGAATGCGTCGAGCAGCCGGAACAGCCCAACCTCCGCCAACGGGATCGGGCCACGCACGTCGTCCGCGCTACCGCCCCTGCCGAACACGTCGCGGCCGGTGACCGGACGCTCGCCGAGCTGCTCCGCCACCGCTTTGTACTTCTGGTACTCGAGGAGCCTGCGGATGAGCTCGAGCCGCGGGTCGGATTCGACCACGCCGTCGCCCTCGTCTTGCTGGTCGGCAGGTGTCCGCGGCAGCAGCATCTTGGACTTGATGTGCGCCAAGGTCGCGGCCATCAGCAGATACTCCCCGGCCACTTCCAGGTCGATGCTCTGCATCGTCCGCAGGTACGCGAGGTAGCGCTCGGTGACGAACGCGATCGGCAGATCGAGGATGTCCAGCTCGTGCTTTTTGATCAGGTGCAACAGTAGATCGAGCGGACCCTCGAAGCTCGGCAGCTGCAGCCGAAACGCCGCCTCGGGCGGAAGTTGAGAGCTGAACGCTTGGGGGTCTTCCATGGCTCCTGCCGTGCGGGGCGGACCGGGCTCCGCAATTGCGCGGATGCTACCAGCCTCGCGCCGCTCGCGCGCAGCATTTGTGTCGGACGACGAGTCTGCGCGATGTGCGCGGCACACGTGGGTGTGCAGGCGGCGCTGTGTACGCGCGCACGCGTTTCCCCACGATCCGGATCGCACACGGCCTCGATGCTGTTGAGGGCGTTTGGATATTGCTGATAAATTACACAAGACATGAAGTCGAGGCCGGTATGAGCGCCGCCTGCCCGCGCTGCGGATCGCTGCTGGCAGCGGGCGCAGCCGTCTGCAGCCGCTGTCAGGGCAAAGACCGTGGAGCGCCCGCGGCCGGCGATCTGCAGTACGGCATGGTCGATCTGGGCGGCGGCGCAGATCTCGGCGCGCTCCCGGCGCTCGATACCGACAAGGCGGCGACCGGCCGGCGCAGCGCGCCGAAGCGACCCGCGAGCGGCTCCGTGGCGCGCAAGCAGCCTTCCGGACCCGTGACACCGCCGGGCCAGCGAGCCTCCGCGAGCACGAGCGGCGGAGCGCGCAGCTCCGCGAGTACGGCGAGCGGCGCGCGCAGCTCCGCGAGCATGAGCGGCGGCAGCAAGGCCGTCGCGCGGCAGAGCGCCACGAGCAGATCCGTCGCACAGCCGGCTGCAGCAGCGCAGGCTCGCGCGGCGACGCCCGACGTCTCGTCTTACGGCCGCGGCATGACGCTCGACGAGGATCCGTTCAATCAGGGGTTCGACGCGAGCAAGGCAAGCGCCGCGCTCGAGCTCGGAGTCGAGCCCGCGACGCGCAGTCGGCCACAGGCTGCGCCCGTCGCGGAAGACGTGCAGGCGTCGGTACCGCCGCGCCCGCAAACACCGGAGCAACAACGATCGACCCGCGTGCACGAGATCGCGGGCTACGGTCCCGCGCCGATCAAACTGACGGGCACGCCGGGGTACTGCATACGCGTGGTGCTGCGCAGGCGCGCGCTGGCCGTGGAGCTGTCGGGGCTCTCGGCGCATCGCAAGCGCGCCGACGACGCGTCACGCGACGCGCTGATCAAGCTGGGCGAAGTCATCTATGGGCTCCGCGACGACCCTCGGACTGCGGGGCTCGCGCGTCAGGCCGCGGCGGTCAGTGACGCCGACGGCCAAGTCGGCCAGGTCGAGGCCCAGGCGCACAAGCGCCAGCAAGACACTGCGCGCGAGGTGGCTCGACTGGATCGCGACATCGCACGCGCGGAGCAGGATGCCGCCCCGCTGCGCCAGCGCGAGAGCGAGATCGATGCCAAGCTCGCTCGGCTGAAAGGTGAGCTGCGACGCGTCGAGCTGCTGCGGCGCAAGGCACAGGGCGAGCTCGACGCGCTCGAGAAGCAGAAGGTGGGCGTCGATCTCGCCGATCGGCGTGCTGCGCTCCAGGCCGAGCGCGACGCGCGCCACGGCGAAGCTCAGACGCTCGGCGTGGAGATGCGCCCGCTGGAAGACGACCTGAGCGAGCTGCGACGCGATCTCGCTCTGAAGATGCGTGCGATCGCCGGTCTGCAGGACGACAAGAAGCTGACCCTCAGTGGTCTCGAGCGCGCGCAGCAGACCCAGCGCGTGTCCTACGGCAGTGCGCGGGGCGCTCGGGCTCAGGCGCTCACTGCGCTGGCGCAGGCGGCGATCAAGCTCGGGCTCGGCAGTCTTGCCGCACAAGAGACACACGAGGTGATCCAGAGCGGCGAGCGCACCGGTCAGCGGCGCCAGCAAGAAGAGCTGTACCGGGCCGCGATCGATTGCTACGACCACCGCCGCTACACGCAGGGCCTCTCGCTGCTGCTCGGCAGCAGCCTGCTGCTGTTGCTGGGGTTGGCCGCGAAGATCTTGTTGTAAGTCGCGCTTTAGTCGCCGCCCTTGCGGAGCGCGGCGATGACGTCGAGGACTTTGGCGACGTGGCCGTCGACCTTCACTTTGCGGAAGAGCTTCTTCACCTTGCCGTCGGGGCCCACTACGACCGTGCTTCGGATGATGCCCATGCTCTTCTTGCCGTACATGTTCTTCTCGCCCCATGCACCGTACTTCTCGATCACCTTGGTATCCGGGTCGCTCGCGAGCATCACCTCGAGCCCGTGCTTGTCGCGAAACTTGCAGTGGCTCTCGATCGAGTCGCGGCTCACGCCCAGCACCGCCGCACCGAGCTTGTCGAGCTTGTTGCGCGCGGCGCTGAACTCGCGCGCCTCGATCGTGCAGCCGGGTGTGTCGTCCTTGGGATAGAAATACACGATCAGATACTTACCCTTGAAGTCCGCGAGTGAAACTTTGCGGCCTTCGTCGGTTTGCAGCGTGAACGCCGGTGCTTGCTTGCCCTCTTCGATCATGGCGTTGGCCTCCTCGGGTGGCTCGAGTGGCGTGCCCAAACGCGCGGCGGCTGTCAATGGTCGAGCTCGGATTAGACCGCGTGCTACAAGCTGCAGGTGGCGATTCGAGGCTCACGCGTGCTCGTGGTCGGTGCGTGCAGCGCGCTCGGGCACCGCATCGTCGAGGCGTTCCTGGCGCTCGGCGCACAGGTGATCGCGGCCGATCGGTTGCGCACGCGGCTCGAGGAGCTGCGCGCCGACTTGCGCCAGCACGAGCGCTTGTGGGTTGCGGAAACCGACCCGGATGATCCGCAGGCGCTCGCAGCGCTGTTTGCAGACGTGGCAGCGGAGCCGCTCGACGCAGCGCTGTTCGTGCTCCCAGTGGCTCGAACCGACCGCGCCGCCGATGCCGGCACGTTGGGGGCAGATCTGCGCTCCCTGCCCCGCTGCGCCTGTTTTGTCCGCGCGGCGCTCCACGAGCTGCGCCGACACGGCCGCGGGCGCGTGATCCTGCTGGTCGAGCCTGCATCAGGACCACGGGACGACGAGCTCTGGGCCGCCGTCTCCGCATTGCTGGCGGACGCAGCCGTGCGCGCCCTCCCGGTCGGCCTCTCGATGTGCGCCTTGCGCGCGTCAGCGACTCTTGCTGTCGAGCAAGCGCTGGCGGCCGCCGACCCGGAGCGCCCAGCGCAGAATGGCCCGGTGGGCTGAGCAGCTCGGCATCGGCACGCCAAGGACGCGCTATCATTGCGAGTGGTGCAGACCATCGTGATCGGCGACGTGCACGGATGTGCCGACGAGCTTGCGGCGCTGCTCCGCGCATGCGGCCACGGCTCTAACGACGAGGTGGTGCTGGTCGGCGACCTCGTGGCCAAGGGCCCTGACTCGCGCGGCGTGCTCGCGATCGTGCGCGAGGTCGCCGCCCGCGCGGTGTGCGGCAATCATGACGCGCGCGTGCTGTCGTGGAAACGCGCAATCGAGCAGGGCCGGCCCCCGCCGCGGCTCGGAAAGAGTCACCAGGAAGTGGTGGAGGTCCTCGACGCTCGCGACTTCGCGCTGCTGGCTGCGCTGCCGCTCTTCCTGCGCTTGCCGCAGCACGGCGCGATTGTCGTGCACGCCGGTGTGATGCCCGGCGTTGCGCTGGAAGACCAAGACCCCGATCTGCTGATGAACATGCGCACCATCCGCCCGGATGGAACCGGCTCGCGCTCGCCCGACGACGGTCCGCTGTGGGGTAGCCTCTGGCCCGGCCCGGAGCTCGTGCTCTTCGGCCATCACGCGATGCGCGGCTTGCAAGAGCACCCTTTCGCGCTCGGCCTCGACACCGGCTGCGTGTACGGGGGGCGCCTCACGGCTTGCATCTTGCCGGAGCGCCGCCTCGTGTCCGTGCCTGCGCGCCGGGCCTATGCGCCGGTGGACGAGGAGCGAAGGTGAGCAGAGCGCCGCTCCCAGCGCGCCGGATCGCGGCTGGCCGACCCGAGGCTACGTCCGTGGGCGAGGTGCGCGTGGTTCCGCTGCCTCCGGACGCGAACGGCGTTCCGCGCGAAGGCCTCTTGCTGCGAGACGAGGCTGGGGCGCTGCGTGCCTATCTGAACCGCTGCCGGCACCTCCCCACGACGCTCGACGCCGCGGGCCGCAAGTTCTTCTCCGCGGATCGCAGGCATCTGCAATGCCAGACCCACGGGGCGCTCTACCGTCTGACCGACGGCTATTGCGTCGAGGGACCGTGCGAGGGCAGCGCGCTCCACCGCCTCGAGCTCGAGGTCGAAGGCGACACGCTGTTCATACTGCTCGAGGACTGAGCAGCCTCAGCGCGCGGCTTCGACCGCGACGGCGCCTTGCCGCACTGAGGACGGGCACGAGCGCGGACCGAGCTTCGCCCAGGGCACGTCCTCGCTGCCCACGAGCAGATCGCGACGCGCGGTCAGCACCTCGCAACCGCTCTCGGCCACGAGCACCGTGTGCTCGAACTGCGCCGACAGAGACCGATCCGCCGTCACCACCGTCCAGTCGTCCTCGAGCACTTCGCAGGCGTAGTGCCCGATGTTGATCATGGGCTCGATGGTGAAGATCATCCCAGCCTTGAGCCGCTTCAGCGTGTCGCGTTTGCCGTAGTGCGGCACCTGCGGCGCGGTGTGGAACTCGCGCCCGATGCCGTGGCCGACGTAGTCGCGCACGACCGAGCAGCCTTGGGCCTCGGCGTACTCCTGGATCGCCGCGCCGATGTCGCCGAGCCGCTTGCCCGCCGCCACCTCGGCGATGCCGAGCTCGAGGCAGTGCCGCGCGACCTCGACCACGCGCTTGGCATCGGCGCTGGGCTCGCCCACGTAGAACGTGGCGCTGGTGTCGCCGTGAAAACCGTTGACCTTGGGCAGATAGCTCGTGACGTCGACGTTGACGATGTCTCCGTTGCGCAGCACGCGCTTGCCCGGGATCCCGTGACAGACGACCTCGTTGACGCTCGTGCACACGCTCTTGGGAAAGCCTTTGTAGTTCAGCGGCGACGGCCAGGCGCCCTTGGCGATCGTGTACTCGTGCACGATCGTGTTGATGTCGTCGGTCGTCATGCCCGGCCGGATCTGACGGCCGACGAAGACCAATGTGTCGGCCGCGAGCTGGCAGGCGGCCCGCATGCCGACGAGCATCGAGGGGCTCATGATTTCGACTGATGACACGGCGTGATCGCTACCTTGTCTCAACGTAGGGCGTCGCCGAGCCGCCAGCAAGCCAGCAGACTGCCGCCCGGCGCCCTCACGTGAGCACAGCCTCCGGGGCCAAGCTCTGTGCTTCTGGCTCAGCCAACCACGTTGGAGAACGCGAAAGTGGCCATCGCATAGATGACGACGACACAGATGGCCAAGAACACCAGCCCGGCCGTGAACAGCCTGGGCGCGTTCCAGTACGCTTCTTCGTTCGCAATCCGGTTCTGCTCGTCGCTCACGATTGATCTCCAGCTCGCGCCGTAGATAGCCGCTGGGCTCGAACGCGTCAATCGTGCACAAAAAAAAGGACCCAGCGGGGGCGCCCGCTGGGTCCGAGGCGCTGGGCCAGGCGATCCGCCAAGCGCCCGAACAGCTAGCCGAAATCGAGCTCCTCGGCGTCGATCTCGACTTGATCGTCGAACGATTTGAACCCGGCTTCGACCTCGAGATCGGCCACCGTGAAGCCGACCCGATTCATCGGGCGCAGCTCCTCCCGCTCGAAATCTGCGAACGACCCATAATTCTTAGGAGCGAATCCGCGTGCCATCGATTCCAAGCCTCCAGGCAAAGACCTACATTCAACGACAGGCTACTACTCTTGATTACAGGTGCACAAAAAACGGCGAGATTGAATCGCCGAGTCGAGCTTGATAAGAACCGCCCGAGGCCAATGAGCCGGGTCGTCGCGATTTCCAACCAAAAAGGCGGGGTCGGGAAGACCACGACGGCAGTCAACTTGGCGGCCAGCGTGGCCGTCGCCGAGCGGAGGGTCTTGCTGATCGACCTCGATCCGCAGGGCAACGCATCGAGCGGCGTCGGCATCACCGACCGCGACAGCGCGCGCTCGCTCTACCCGGTGCTGTTCGGTGAGGCGACCCTGGCCGAGGTGACGCAACCCACGGAGCTGCCCTACCTCGAGATCGTGGCGGCCGCGCGCGACCTCGCGGGTGTCGAGGTCGAGCTCGCCACCGTGGCCGACAAGGCGACCCGTCTACGCAATGCGCTCGCATCGGTACGCGATGCGTACGACTTCGTGTTTCTCGACTGCCCGCCCTCGCTCGGTGTCCTGACCATCAACGCGCTCGTCGCGGCCGACGTGGTGCTGGTTCCGATGCAGGCCGAGTACTACGCGCTCGAAGGCCTCTCGGACCTGGCCGGCACGGTCGAGCGCGTCCGAGGCACACTGAATCCGACGCTGCACATCGACGGCGTGCTGCTGACGATGTTCGATGCGCGCAACAATCTCTCGACTCAAGTCGCCGAAGAGGTTCGCAAGCACTTCCACGTGTTCGAGACCGTGATCCCGCGCAACGTGAGGCTGGCCGAAGCGCCGTCATTCGGACGGCCAGTGCTGCTCTACGATGCCGGATCGCGCGGCTCACACGGCTACCTCAGCCTGGCACGTGAGATCCTCGAGCAGCCGCCGGCGGTCGCCTGAGCATGGTCGATCCGATCAAGCGGCGCGGGCTCGGGCGGGGCCTCGACGCCCTGCTCCCGGCGGCCGCGCCCGCGGCCCATGCGCACGTGCGGGGTCCCGAATCGTTCTATGCGCCGATCGAAGATCTGCACCCGAACCGCAGGCAGCCGCGGACGCACTTCGACGACAAGACGCTCGACGAGCTGGCCGTCTCGCTGCGCGAGCGCGGATTGTTGCAGCCGATCCTGGTGCGCAAGCGCGGTGCAGGTGGCTACGAGATCGTGGCCGGCGAGCGCCGTTGGCGTGCGGCCCAACGCGCAGGCCTGCACGAAGTCGCGGTCGTCGTGCACGACTTGGGAGACGCGCAGGCCTTCGAGGCCGCGCTGATCGAGAACCTACAGCGAGAGGACCTGAGCCCGATCGAGACCGCGCGCGGCTATCAGCGCCTGATCGACGAGGGTGGGCACTCGGTCGAGTCGGTGTCCCAGCTCATCGGCAAGGACCGCTCGACGGTTGCCAACGCAGTACGGCTGCTCAAGCTGCCGGAGTCCGTGATCGACCACATCGCCAACGGCGAGCTGAGCGAAGGCCATGGCCGCGCTCTGCTCGGCGCCGCGGACGTGGCCGCGATGGAGCGGCTCGCAGCCGAGGCCGTGAGCAAGGGCTGGAGCGTGCGCGAGACCGAGCGGCGCGCGCGCGTCGAAGGCGACAAGAAGCGCGGCCCCAAGGCGGCGAAGTCGGCCAACACGCGTGACCTCGAGGAGCGGCTCTCGCGGCGGCTGGTCACGCGCGTCACGCTCGCCGATCGCAAGGGCAAGGGGCACATCAACGTGGCCTTCTCGAGCTACGACGAGCTCGATCGCTTGCTCGAGCAGCTGCTGCCTCCGGAGTGAGCCGCGAGCTACGGGTGCTGGGCCAAACCCGGGGCTTCACAGCCGCCCGCCGCGCTGCTAACACCAGCGCATGACGGCGCAGCTCATCGACGGAAAAGCAGTCGCCAAGAAGGTGCGGGCGGAGGTCGCGCAGCGGATCTCGGCATTCGTGGCGCGTCACGGCCGTAAGCCCGGGCTCGAGGTCGTGCTGGTCGGCGACGACCCGGCTTCACACGTCTACGTACGCAACAAAGAGAAAGCCAGCGCCGAGATCGGCATGCGAGGCGCTGCGCATCGGCTGCCAGCAGACACCTCGCAGGCCAAGCTGATGGAGCTCGTCGTGCGGCTGAACGCCGACGACGCGGTCGACGGCATCCTGGTCCAGCTCCCCCTGCCCGCGCAGATCGATCCTGATGCCGTGATCGCGATGATCGATCCGGCCAAGGACGTAGACGGGCTCACCGCGACCAACGCCGGTCTGCTCGTGCTCGGGCGGCCCGGCCCACGACCGTGCACGCCTTTTGGTTGCATGCGACTGCTGGACGAGGTCGGCTGCGACCCGCAGGGCAAGCGCGCTGTGGTGGTCGGACGAAGCAATCTGGTCGGCAAACCGATCGCGCACTTGTTGCTCGCGCGCCACGCGACCGTGACCATCGCGCACTCGCGCACCCGAGATCTCGGAGCTGTGGTCCGGGAAGCGGAGATCGTCGTCGCGGCCGTCGGCAAACGCGATCTGGTCAAGGGCGAGTGGATCAGGCCGGGCGCAGTCGTGCTCGACGTGGGCACCAATCGCAACGACGCGGGCAAGCTGTGCGGGGACGTGGAGTTCGGTCCGGCCAGCGAGCGCGCGAGCTTCATCACGCCAGTGCCCGGAGGCGTGGGTCCGATGACGATCGCGATGCTGCTCAGCAACACGGTGGACGCGGCTGCAGCGCGCGCCGGTCGAGCGCGGCCGTAGTCCTTCAGGCAGGTACGCTGTGGGTCGTGCGGCCGAGGCGAGACCAGAGCGCCGCGACGGCAGCGACGACGACCAAACCGATCCACTGCGAGGTCGACAGCCCGAGCACGCTGCCGCGGTCGTCATCGCGCAGGTATTCGAGCCCGAAGCGCAACACTGCGTAGAGCGCGAGAAACCACAGCATCACTTGGCCGTCGAAGCGCTTGCGAGGCTGCGCGTGCAACGTCAGGAACGCGGCGATCGCGAGGCAGCCGGCTGCTTCGTAGAGCTGCGTCGGGTGCACGGGTAGCGAGGCCAGCGCCTTGTCCGTGAGCAGTCCATCGCGGAACTGCTTCTCGCTCGCGGCCGAGAACGCGGGGAACGACACGGCTAGCCGGCGCTCGGTCACGCTGCCGAAGCAACATCCGCCGAAGAAGCAGCCGAGACGGCCGAAGAACAAGCCCACGGGCATGACCGTTGCTACGGCATCGCAGGTCTTGGCCAAGGGGAAACGCTCGCGGCGCAAGAACCACAAACCCGCTGCGCTCGCTGCGATCAGGCCGCCGTAGTACGCGAGCCCTCCATTCCAGAACTCGGCCCAGGCAAAGCAATCTCGTTCCACGGCGTGGCAGAGATGGCGCGCTTGCACCCATGCGCCGTGGAGCTCCGCGCATTCGGCCTGGTCTGCGACCGTGGTCCAGATCACCCGCGACGGATCCGTACAGAGGTGCACGTAGTCGAGGAAGTAGCCGTCGGCCAGCACGTGCAGAAGCCTCGCCCCGGCCACGCCGGCCAGCACGGCGATCAGCGCCAGGTCGATGATCACGTCGTGGTCGAGACCGGCGCGTTTGGCCCAACGCACACACAGGAAGGTCGCCGTGACGAAGCCGAGCGTGAGCAGCGCGAAGTAGGCAGGGACCGGCTCGCCGAAGATCCGCCCGAAGGTCGGGATCATGCCTTTTCCGCGCGCGAGGCCGGTGCAGGCGACTGACCGTGCGGCGCTTGCCTTCGCATGCCATCGAGCAGCAGCAGCGCGACACCGACGGTGATGGTCGAGTCCGCGAAGTTGAAGGTCGGCCACTCGAAGCTGTCGTGGATGTGAAAATGGATGAAATCGACCACGTAGCCGAGACGCAACCTGTCGACCATGTTGCCGACTGCGCCCGAGACGACGAGCGGCACGCTCCACGCGAACAGCACGCCGCCGCTGCCGTGAGAGAACATCCACAGCAAGGCGATGATCGCGAGCACACCGGCGGTCATGAACACGGCAGCGCGCAACCAGCGTGGAGATTGGTCGAGCAAGCCAAAGGCTGCACCGCAGTTCTCGGCGTAACGCAGCTCGAGAAAGCCGTCGACGAGCATGATCGAGTCGCTGCGCAGGCGCTGCATGTAGTAGTGACCCTGCGCGTCTGCCATGCACGGAGCGCTGGTCTCCGAGCCCTGCGCCGACGACAAGCGGCTCTCGGCCCAGGACTTGGTCCACAAATCGGCGGCAGTCAGGGCCACCACCCCGACGATGCAGAACGCGAGCGCACGCCTGGAACGCGATTGGGACTTCACGTCAATGCCCTCCGTTGGCGCCTGGCTGTGGCGCGAGTGGCGCGTGCGCGTGCGGCCGCACGAGGTCGAGCCCCAGCAGCAGCAGCCCGGCGGTGATCAGCACGTCGGCCACGTTGAAGGTCGCCCAGTGCAAGAGCGCTCCTACGTGAAGGTATACGAAGTCCACGACCTCTCCCACGCGCACGCGATCGACGAGGTTTCCGATGGCCCCCGCAGCCAAGAGCGCCAGCGCCCAGCGCACGCGCACCTGCTCGGTCGCGGTCCGAAAGTACATCCACAGCATGAGCCCGAGGATCGAAACGCCCGCGGCGATCAGCGCGACCCGACGAGGCGTGTCGGCCAGGTCGGCGCCCAGGCTGAAGAACGCGCCGGGATTGCGCGCATAACGCAGGTCGAGCAAGTCGGGCACCAGCGTGACGACGCCGCGCATGCGCACGTGGTCCTCGGCCCAACGCTTGCTGAGCTGATCCGCGACCACGCCCACAGGCAGCAGCAGAACGAGGGGTCGCAGTGACGCGCTCACGGTCTCGTTCCGGATAGCACGAAGGCACAGCGCGCGCACAGGTCGGGGTGAGCCGGGTCGCGGCCGACCTCGTCCCGATGGCGCCAGCAGCGCTGGCACTGCGCGGCAGTCGTGCGGGTGACGGTCGCCTGCATCGCCTCCCCCTCCTCGGTCTCGACCGAAGCGACGGTGAGCGCGTCCGCGAGATCGGACGCGACCAGGCCGAGCCGAGCGGCGACCCCTTTCGGCAGCGCGATCCGAACGGCGACCTCGCGGCGGTGACCGATTTCCTTGGCTTTGATCTTGGGCTCGAGCGCGAGGTTGACCGCATCGCGCACGGCGAAGAGCGCGTCCGCAGCCGCGAGCAACTCGGCATCGTCGGGCTCTGGCTCGGGCGCAGTCAGGTGCGCAGCCAGGAACACCGACCCTTCGGCCTCGCCCGGGAGATGACGCCACGCCTCGTCCGCCGTGAAGGACGTGAGCGGCGCGAGCGCGGTGATCGTGCTGCGCGCGATCGAGTCGAGCGTGGCCTGGCACGAACGGCGCCTCGCGCCGTCCGCGGCATCGCAATACAAGCGATCCTTGACCACGTCTAGGTAGAACGAGGACCACTCGCCCGCGCACAGCTCGACCGTGCGGTGGTACACGGTGCGAAAATCGTAGCGCTCGTAGGCCTGCACCACCTCGCGACAGTAGCGCCGCAACCGAGCTCGCGCCCAGCGGTCGAGCGGATCGATCTGCGCGGGCTCCGCGCCAGGGGTGTAGCCATGGAGGTTGCCGAGCAAGAACCGCAGCGTGTTGCGGATCTTGAAGTAGGCGTCCGACACCTGCTTGATGTGGTCGCGCGAGTAGCGCACGTCGCTGCGGAAGTCCTCGTACGCGACCCACAACCGCAAGAGCTCCGCGCCTTGCTGTTTGATGACGGTCTCGGGCTCGATGTACTCGACCTTCTCGCCGGCTTCTTGCCGTCTCCGCAGATCGCTCTTGCTGTACGGTCTGCCGTTCTCGTCACAGACGAAGCCGTGCGTGAGCACACGCTTGTAGGGCGCGCGACCGATCATCGCGCAACCGACGAGCAGTGAGCTGTGGAACCAGCCGCGGTGCTGGTCGCTGCCTTCGAGGTAGAGATCGACCGGCAGACCGAAGCCCGCCTGCTCGTCTCGCATCGTGGCCCAGAACGAGGCGCCGGACTCGAACCACACGTCGAGGATGCTCTGGTCCTTGTCGAAGTCACTGCCGCCGCAGCTCGGACAGCGCAGGCCGACGGGCGCGAGCTCTTTGGCTTCACGCCGGTACCACGCGTCGGTGCCTTCCCGGCCGACGATCTCGGCCACGTGCTCCACCAGCGCGACGTCGAGCAGCGCGTGCTGGCACGCGCGACAGTGCAGCGCGGGAATGGGCACGCCCCACACGCGCTGGCGCGAGATGCACCAATCCGGGCGGTCGGCGAGCATGCCGTGAATCCGATCGCGCCCCCATGCCGGGATGAAGCCGCTCTCCAACCCTTCGTCGCCGAGGTCGCGCTTGCCCGCGATCGCTTCGATCTCCGAGAGCGCGAGGGCTCGCAACGTGCTGCCATCGCTGCGACCCGCGAGCGGCTTGTCGAGCGCGATGAACCACTGGATGGTGGCGCGGAAGATGACCGGATTCTTGCAGCGCCAACAGCACGGATAGCTGTGGCGCAAGCTCTCGCCTTCGCGGTTTGCGAGCATCGAGCGCTCGTGTAGGAAGTGAACGATCAGCGGGTTGGCCTCGAGCACGTGCAGGCCGCGCCACTCGGGTCGCACCTCGTCGGTGAAGCGCGCGGCTTCGTCGACCGGGGCAAAGGTGTCGAGGCCGTGCTCTTGACCCAAGCGGTAGTCGTCCGCGCCGTGGCCAGGGGCCGTGTGCACGAGCCCGGTGCCCGCTTCGAGCGTCACGTGATCGGCCACGAGCAGCGGCGAAGCGCGATCTTCGAAGGGATGGCGCGCCTGCACGCCTGCGAGCGCGGCGCCGGGTAGCTCGTTGCGACTGCGGCCATGCTCCTGTCGGCCAGTCGCCGCGAGGACGCGAGAGGCGAGCGCGGAGGCCACGAGCCACAGCTCTCCACCCACGTCCAAGGCCACGTACGCGTGCTCCGGATGCACGGCGATGGCGAGGTTCGCCGGCAGCGTCCAGGGCGTGGTGGTCCAGATCAGCGCGTGGATCGGCAAGGTGCGCTGTTTCGCGTCGAGCCCGAGCTTGTCTGCGAGCGCAGCCGCTTCCGTCGCCGGTACCGGGAACTTCACGTAGATGCTCGGCGAGACGTGGTCCTGGTACTCGACCTCGGCCTCGGCCAGCGCGGTGCGGCAGTGCCCGCACCAGTGCACGGGCTTCTTTCCGCGGTACAAGAGATCGTGGCGTACGAACGCGGCCAGCGCTTCGAGGATGCCGCGCTCGAATCCGGGGTCGAGCGTGAGATACGGCGTATCCCAGGTCGCGAACGCGCCGAGGCGCACGAGCTCCTTGCGCTGCACCGCGACCCACTTCTCGGCTTCCTTGCGGCAGGCGGCGCGGAGCTGGAGCGGGGTCATCGTGGCGCGCTTGGGGCCGAGCGCGCGCTCGACGTTCAGCTCGATCGGCAAACCATGACAATCCCATCCCGGCACGAAGCGCGTGAGCCGCCCAGCCACGAGCTGGTACTTGACCACGATGTCCTTGAGCGTCTTGTTGAGGATGTGGCCGTAGTGGATGTGACCGTTCGCATACGGAGGCCCGTCGTGAAACACGTACCGCCGGGCGCCCGCCCTCGCCTGCAGCGCGCGCTCGTACACACGTTCGGTTGCCCAGCGCTCGAGCATCTGGGGCTCGCGCTGGGCCAGGTTCGCCCGCATCGGAAAGTCCGTCTGCGGGAGCAGGATGGTCTGCTTGTAGTCGACCGTGTCGCCCACGGAAGTGACCTCGCGCTCGCGTGCGAGCGCCCGCCGGCTTCTAGCACGGTTTGACCGAGCCTGCGCGCCCACGAGCGCTCAAGGTTTGCCGTAGCCGCCTCCACCCGGGGTCTCGATGCGCAGGCGGTCGCCGGGGACCAGCGCGAGCTCCACGCGGCCGCGCACCTCGATGTCGTTGTGGAAGTTGCGGCCGCGCGCACCGGGCTCGCCACCGGCGAGGCCGAACGGCGCGGTCTTGCGTCGCTCGGAGAGGATCGACGCGCGCAGCGGGCACAGCGCTTCCAGCTCTCGCACGAGCCCGTTTCCGCCGCAGTGGTGTCCGCGGCCACCCGACCCGGGTCGGTACCCGAAGCGCAGCAGGCGCACCGGATACAGGCTCTCGAGCACCTCGGGGTCGGTGATGCGGGTGTTGGTCATGTGGGTATGCACGCCGCTCGCCCCAGCGTGCGTCGGCCCGGCGCCCGCGCCTCCGGCAATCGTCTCGTAATAGCCGAACGAATCGTCACCAAAGGTCAAGTTGTTCATCGTGCCCTGACAAGCTGCGAGCTTGCCGAGCGCCCCCAGCAGCACGTCCACGACCCGCTGCGAGGTCTCGACGTTGCCCGCGACGACCGCGGCGCCGGCAGCGGGCGAAAGCACGCTCGGCTCCGGCACGATCAGCTCGACGGAGCGCAGGCAGCCGCTGTTGAGCGGAATCGGCGCGCCGACCAAGCAGCGCAAGACGTAGAGCAACGCGGCCACGGTGACCGCGCGCGGGGCGTTGAGGTTGCCATCGACCTGTCCGC
>JBIOJD010000031.1:0-17624 GCA_044450485.1 Polyangiales bacterium
CCGCGGCAGTGGCACCTGCGAGAGATGCGCGTGGGATTCGGCATGCTGAAATCCGCTCCGAGCCCACTCGCGATGAGCTACTTCTCGATGCTGCCCTACAGGCTCGGTCACACCAACATCAAGTTCGGTGTGATGCCGTGCGATCCAGACGTCACCGAGCGCTGCGAGGAGTGGGATCCGGACAAGCCCCGCAAGCGCAAGGACGGCCACACGCTGGACGAGCCCGACCAACCCGAGCGCACGCCACACTACCTGCGCGACGCCCTGGTCAAGACCCTGACCCCAAAGGCAGATGATCCGACATCCGATGCGCCGGCGGCGAGGTTCGCCTTCCGCGTACAGGTGCAAGTGCCGGACGCGAACATGCCGATCGAGGATGCGTCGATCGAGTGGTCCCAGGCGAGCTCGCCCTACGTGCAGGTCGCGCAGATCACGATCGACCACCAGCGCTTCTCGAGCGAGCTGCAGAACGAGCTCTGCGAGAACCTCTCGTTCATGCCCTGGCACTCGCTGCCCGAGCACGAGCCCATCGGTGGGCTCAATCGCGCGCGCAAGGTGCTCTACCCTGCCGTCGCGAAGTACCGCCACGAGGCAAACGCCGCTCTCCTGCGTGAGCCCACGGGCCTCTGCCTGCGATCCGAGGGCGGCCATCCCGAGGCCTATCCCTGTCCGGACGTGGTCGCCGAACGAGGTCGGCCATGACGACGGAACACGCGCCTGCGCCGTACGCCGGCAAGTTCAATGAGGTGAAGCAGGAAGAATGGAACCTCATTCAGCGGCGGCGTGCGCTCCATGGTCGCAGCGCCGATGAGCCCCTCTCTGGCGTCAGTCTCTCCGGCGGCGGCATTCGATCGGCGGCATTCGCGTTGGGTGTGATGCGAGCGCTGCACGATGGGTCGCACTTCGACCGCGTCGACTACCTTTCAACCGTGAGCGGGGGAGGCTTCACCGGGTCGTTCATCAGTTGGCTGCGGCGCAGCAAGCGCGAGCTGCCGGTGGGCAAGGCCGAGCTCGTTCCGGCCTCGGCACTGCACTACGTTCGGCAGAACGCCGACTACTTGCACCCTGCTCCGAGCGAAGAGCGCCGGAAGCATCCGGGGTTCGTGCCCAAAGGCGATACGCTTGCGGGCGTCGTGCTCGGTCAGACGTTTCTCTCGCTGGCCGTCTACGGAGCCTTGCTCGTCGGTCTGTTCTTCCTGCTGACCATCGGCGATTCGCTGTTGGCCCTGATCAAGCCCGTGCTGTTGTTGGCGAGTCGCAGCAAGCTGTGGCTCTCGGTCGTGGGCAGTCTGAACTTCGCCATCCTCGCCAGCTTGGCGGTGCTCTCGCTTGGTGCCGTTCGTGTGCTGTGGACCGTGCTCGCGCGCGCGCTGCGGCGTGCATGGGCCGCGATCGCGCCCAACAGCATCCCGCCGAGCCGGATGAGCGCCTGGAGAGGTGGCCTGTGGCTGTTGCTCGGGCTCGTCGCCGGGGCGCTGGCCGTCGCCGCGCTCTTCATGTTTGGCGATATGACCGGCGACTGGCTCGCTGGAGCAGCCGCTCTGCTGTTTGGCGGCATCAGCGTGCTTTCGGTGAAGCATTGCAAGAGGCACTGGGACGCGCCCGCTCAGACGGTCCGCGGCACGCGCGGCGCTCAGCCAAACTCGGCGTGGCTGATCCTCCCGACGCTCGCAGGCCTGCTCGTCATGGCCGTGCTCACCTCCGGGCTCTATTACTATCTGTTCTCGTCAGGTGACGTACCCGCGGGCGATCCACCTCATTTGAGCTCCTCTGGTGGTCTGCTCGCTACGTTGATGGCGGCAGTGTGGTTGGCATGGGCCCTGCCTCACGTGCTGCGCAACATGGGGCGCTTTCTGTCCAATCTGTCTCGTCCTCTCGAGGTCGACGCGGAATACGAACGCAGCTTGATGTTCCAGCACGAGAGCGGCAACACCATGACCTGGGCGACCATCTGGCTCGTTCTCGGCAGCGTTCCGAAGGTGCTTCACCGGATCGAGCTTGGGCTGCACAGCCGTTGGTTGGACCTGTGGCTGTTGAGCGGCGCGCTGCTCTTGGGGCTGCTCTGGATCGCGCGGTCGGCGACGCGTTCCCACAGCGAAGTCAGAGCTCGCACCGCCCCGACCAAATCGAGCACATGGGCGAAGCTGGGCTGGCTCCTGGTTCTCTACGGCTGGCTGTGCCTGATGCACGGGTGGACTTCCACGCTGCTCGACAGCGCCTGGCCAAGTGCAATCTTCTTGGTTTTGGGCGTGGGGCTCGTGCTCGGAGCGCTCGCGGCACTGAACTTCGCGGGCCCCGGGCACATCTATCGCGACCGCCTGGCCGAGACCTTTCTGCCGGACGCGCGTGCGATGAGGGACAACCGCTGGCGTCCAGCGTTCGAGGCTTCTCGGTTTGCGCTCTCGGAGCTGGCCAACGACGAGGACGACGGCCCCTACCACCTGCTCAACGCGAGCATCACCACCACGGGCTCGGTGACCTCGAAGTACCGCCATCGGGGCGCGGATAGCTTCGTCCTGTCACCGCTGTTCTGCGGCAGCGCGTCTACCGGCTGGGCGCGCACGGAGAGCTGGCTCAAACGACCGCTCATGCTGCGCAGTGCCATGGGCATCTCGGCCGCATCGATCGCACCCGGCACCGGCTTGGACACGAAGGGTGCGGCGCGCAGCCCACTGGTCGCGGCGATCCTCGGACTGCTCAACCTGCGTCTTTCGTACTGGGCGGACAATCCCAATCCCAAGCATTGTCCCGAAGCCTCGCGGTGGGACCCGAACCTGATCAGCCCGGGCTTGCTGCGCGGGGTATTCCGCATCGGTGTGTCCGAGACCGGCAGGCACGTCGAGCTGACCGACGGGGCGGACTTCGACAACCTCGGCCTCTACGAGCTGCTGCGGCGCAGGGTCGAGCTGATCGTGGTGTCTGACGCCAGCGAAGACCCGGATTGCACCTGCTCAGAGCTCGGCATCGCGCTCTTGCGAGCCCGGGAAGACCTGGGCGTGCAGATCGAGCTCGCTCCGGACGAGGTGTTCGGTGCTCGTGCAACCGAAGAGGGCGACGGGCCTGCGCGGGGCGTGGCAGCGCGCGGGTTTGCCGTGGGCACGATCCGCTACCCCGACTCCGGCCCTCCCGGCAGACTGCTCTACCTCAAGCCCGCGCTCGCCCCGGATCTCGAGGTGAGCGTGCGGAGCTTCGCTGCCGCGCATCCGCAGTTCCCCAACGACCCGACCGCCGAGCAGTCCTTCGACGAAGACCAGTTCCTCGCCTACGAACAGCTCGGTTACGCGATCTGTGCGTCCGGCCTCGACCATCTGCATCACGTCGAAACGACGGACGCCAGCAGCTCATCAAAGAGAGAGAGCACGTTCAGACTGAAGGGCGAGGTGCCCCCCGAGACCCAGACGGGTTAGCGGTCGAGTGAGCTCCGCCGATCCGCGAGGTCGGCACTGCCACGGCCGAGCACCGCCGAGGCCGCGGAGTAGTACACTGCGGCGATGACCGAGGCTCTCGAGCCGGGCGAGCTGCGGGTTTGCTACGCGTTCAGCTCGGAGCTCACGGAGGCCCAGCGCCTGCGTTGTCGCGGTGTGCTCTCGGACGACGAGATCGAGCGTCACGCGCGCTTTCGGTTCGAGGAGGATCGAGACGCGTATCTCGTCGCGCACGCGCTCACGCGCACGATGCTCGCCTCTGCGCTCGACGTCCCAGGCCGCGAGCTGCGCTTCGAGCCGGGCGCAAACGGCCGCCCGGAGCTTGCGTGGCCCGAGCGCGCGCCGCGGCTGCGCTTCAATCTGTCTCACACGCGCGGGCTCGTCGCCTGCGGCCTGGCGCTCGAGCTCGACATCGGCGTGGATGTCGAGCACGAAGACCGGCGCGTGGAGATCGACTCGCTGAGCAAGCGCGTGTTCTCGACCACCGAGCGGCAAGGGCTCGATGCGCTGCAAGGCGATGCACAACGCCGGCGCTTCTTCGAGGTGTGGACGCTGAAGGAGGCTTACCTCAAGGCCACGGGCGTGGGGCTGACGCGCTCGCTGCAGGCGATCTCGATCACGCTGGCCGAGGGACGACCGCCGAGCATTGCCTTCGCATCCCCAAATGGCGACAGCGGCACTCGCTGGCTCATGCGCGTACAGACCGTGCGGCCTCGGTTCGTGCTCGCGGTTGCGGCCGCAACGAGCGGCACAAACACGCGGTGCAGCGTGGCCGAGCGCTCTCCGTGGTCATGACACCCCACCCCACATGCACCACCATCGATATCCCGTATTGATTGAGGTATCGAGGGCCAACCCCAGCGGACTTTCACGGCTGCGCTGGGAATGCGTATTGACTGACGCGGTGAGATCATCGATCTCATGTTTATGGGTGAGAAGGACTCGCACACCGCGCCCGAGGGCGGCGAGCGACCCCAGCCTGCGTCGATCGCGTCGCAGATCCGGGCCAAGAATCCCGTGTTGTTCGGCAAGTACGAGCTGCTGAGCCGCCTGCGCGTGGGAGGGATGGCAGAGCTGTTCCGGGCCCGCGAGCTGGCGCGGCCCGATCGCATCGTGGCGGTCAAACGCATCCTGCCGAGCTTCACGGACGAGGCCGACTACGTCGCGATGTTCATCGACGAGGCGCGGCTCGGGATGCGGCTCAAGCACCCGGGCATCGTCGAAGCGCTCGAGCTCGGTCAAGTGGACGACGAGCTCTACATCGCGCTCGAGCTGGTGCAGGGCCAAGACCTCGGCGCACTGCTGAAAGTCGCGCGCGAGCGCAAGGAGCCGGTGCCGGCGTCGATCGTATGTCGCATCGCGCTCGACGTGTGCGCCGCGCTGCAATACGCGCACGAGCTCTGCGACGAGCAGGGGAGCTGGCTCAGGGTCGTGCACCGCGATGTCTCGCCGCAGAACGTGCTCGTGTCCTACGACGGAGCGGTCAAGCTGATCGATTTCGGCATCGCGAAGTCGGCCGAGCAGGTGATGCGCACCCAAGCGGGCTTGCTCAAGGGCAAGCACGGTTATCTGTCGCCCGAGCAAGCGCGCGGCGAGAGCGTGGACCGAAGGAGCGACCTGTTCAGCCTCGGCATCTGCCTGTACGAGATGCTCAGCGCCGACCGCTTGTTCCTCGGCAAGAGCGACTTCTCGACCATCGTCAAAGTGCGCAACGCCGAAGTGCCCGACCTGCGCCTGCGCAATCCCGACGTGCCCGAGGGGCTCGCGGCCATCGTGGCCCGCTCGCTCGCGCGCCGGCCGGCCGACCGCTTCGCAACCGCCGAGGAGATGGGCGAAGAGATTCAGGCGTTCGTGCAAAGCGCCGGGCTGCGCTGCGACCGCGCCGAGCTTGCGAGCTACCTGCAGGAGCGCTTCGCCAAGACCGTCAGCGGCGAGGCGGAGGACGCCGACGCGCCGCGCGAGGCCGGGACGGGACTGCTCGACGCCTTCGACGACGTGCAACCGCCGAGCGCGGTGAGCGCGCTGGCCGAGCTCGAAGAGCAGCCAGCGCTCGACCAAGCCGCAGAAACACGGGTCGCGGAGCCTCCCGAGGAATTGCTCGAAGAGGTCGAGCCCGAAGAAGAGCACGAGGACTACGAAGAGGTCGCAGACGTCGCGAGCACCGACGACGACGCGGAGCCGATCACCGCGAGCCCCCCGGCGTCGGACGCGCTCGACTCGCGCTCCACCATCGACCTGGATTCGCCGAGCCTCGACTCGCACTCGACCCAGGACCTGACCGACGAGATCCCGGACGAGCCGACGCGCCTGGTCGCGTACCAGTCCACGACGTCGGGCGAGCTCGCACAGCGCGGCGCCGACCTGACCACACGCATGGCTCCAGCGACCGAGGCGGAATCGGCTCCGTTGCCGCGCGTCGGCACGGGTCCTCATCAGCCGATCGCCCCAGAGCCATCGCCCGCTCCGCCGCAGAGCCCTGCGCCAGCGGCTTACGGCAGCACGCTCCCCGGTCTCGGCATGGACTGGGACGACGAGGAGCTGTCGACCCATGTCTACGATTCACCCGAAGCCGCCGCGCAGCTCCGCGGCCTGCCACCGATCGGCGGATTGGCGCTGCCCGGCACGCCGCTGAGCGCGCCGAGCTTCGTGCCTGGAACGCAGCAGCCTTTCGCGAGCGTGCCGCCCCCTGCACCGAGCTTGCGGCCCATCGCAGGCCCAAGTCTGCCGCCGGCGGGCGCCCCCTCACCGTTCGGTCAGGCCCAACCCGCGGCCGCCGCGCCGGCACCAGCACCCGCGCCCGCGGCAGTGAGATCGATCGCCACGGTCGCACCCGGCAGGGTGAGCGTGCCCATCCCGGTGCTCGCGGGCGCGCTTTCGGCGCTCGTGGCGCTCGCTGGGCTCGCCGCGCTCTGGATGACACGCACGCCCGCGCGCGCATCACTGCACTTGACTGCGGAGCCGGCCGATGCCGTGTTGCTGGTCGACGGGGTCATCGCGGGAGGCAGCGGCAGCCCGTACGTGGTGAGCGACGTGAAGCCCGACGTGCCACACGAGCTCGAGGTCCAGAAGCCAGGCTACAAGAGCTGGCGCAACAGCGTGACGCTACAGCCCGGCGAGGTCATGGAGCTGCCGCACGTGCAGCTCATGCAGGAGCCCGCGTTCGCGGTGGTCAAACAGCCGGTGCAGGTGATCGCCCCAAAGGTCGCGGCGCCGCCTGACACGGTGGAGGCCCCGACGCAGGTGACGCCACCTCCCCGATTCAAGACCGTATCGGCCATTCCCACCGTGCACATGGGAGGCAGCTCGAGCGCTCGCAGCGGCGGATCGTCGGGCGCATCGCGCGGCAGCTCGAGCCGCGGGTCGTCGGCTGCGTCGGGCGGCGGCGGCACGGGCACGCTGCGCATCAACAGCCGTCCCTGGAGCCGCGTGCTCGTGGACGGCCGCATGATCGGCAACACGCCGCTCATGGACGTGATGCTGTCGTCGGGTCGTCACACCGTGACGCTGATGAATCCCGACTTCGGAATGAAGAAAACGATCACGGTCCAGATCAAGACCGGCGAGCGCGTGACCCAAATCGTCGAGCTCGCGAAATGACGAGGGGCGGCACGCGCCGCCCCTCCCCCGCGAAGTGAATTCGCGGGGGCCCCTCCCCACGCGGAGCGGGAGCTTCGCTCCCCTCTCGTCGCGAAGCGACGATTCACCCCTCAGCGCGCAAACGTGCCTCGTTTGTCAACATGGTCCTTCGTCAAGGGCGCTACAAGTCTAGGACCTTGCGCGCGGCTTCGCGCACTTGTGAGGAGTAGGTCGTGGTCTTGTAGATGCTCTTGAGCTCGTGCTTGGGGGTGATTCGCAAGAGCTTCATGATCCCTTCGCCGCTGATGCGTGGGTTGCCGAGCAACGCGCGCCGCACGATCGGCGCCTGGATCCAGGCGTTGTTGTCGACGATCAGCTCGAGCATCGGACGCGGGATCGTGCCCTTGCGCGCGATGCGCGCGACCTCGGGCAAAGTCAGCTTCGGGTTGTGCAGCAGGCCGTCCCACACGCCCTTTCCGTAGATGCGCTCGAGCATGACGCGATCGTTGAGCTCGCCCGTGCGAGCGATCTTCTGCTGCTGGGTGACGTTCAGCTTGCGAAAGCGCTCCTGGCGCGCGGGCAGCGCTTGCACGTCCGATGGATCTTGCCCCTCGGCTGCCGAGAGGTTTGCTTCGTCGGACGGTGTGGCGTCGTCGGCCGTGGCCGCCGCGTCCTCGACCGAACCCTCTTCTGCGCCGTCGACGGCAACCGCGTCCGGCTCCAGCGTGGCCTCTGCCTCGGCTTCTGCGGCCGGCTCCGGCACGCAGATCTCGCCGCGCGCAAACTCCTCGAGCGTGCTCACGACCGACGCATCGAAGGGCCGCAGCTCCACGCCCACCCCGCGCATGCTGTCCGAGTCGCTGACCAGCACCGCCTGGCCTGGAAGCTCGAGCAGGCCCGCGTGATCGGGATGCACGAGCACGAGCACGCAGTCGGCGAGCACTTCGACCCCCGTGGCGCCCATGACGAACGCTCGGCCGTGGCGCAAGTTGGTCGCGATCTCGCGCTCGAGGCCCGCCCGATCGGCAAACGACATGCGCAACTCGGGAAGCGGCATGGTCCCCGCTTCCAAGCTTACACCGCGACTGCTCATGGCGAAAATCGCGCGCGAGCGACCTCCCACCACATGTGCGCGACAGCAGCGGACTGATGAACGAATCGAGTGTGGCGCTGAGGGGTGAATCGTCGCCCCGCGACGAGAGGTCTGGACGACCAACGGGTCGTTCAGAGGTCAGCGAAGCTCCCGCTCCGCGTGGGGAGGGGCCCCGACGAATTCACTTCGTCGGGGAGGGGCGGCGCGTGCCGCCCCTCATCATCAGTCGTCGTCGGCGACGAGATCGTCCCAGGTGGGGACTTCGTTTCCGTCGGCGATCGTGACGATGCGCAGCCTCAGCACCACGCGCTCGACTTGAGAGGTGCGCGTGAACTGGCGCCGGTTGCCCTTGCGCATCTCGAACACCGCATGCGAGCCCGGACGAGGCAGCGGATGGGACATCTCCATCGCGACCTCTTGCGTTTGGCCGCCGACCAAGCGCGCTCCGACGAACGGATGGTCCGCCTTGGACTCGCCGCTGCCGACCTCGCGCACCTGCAAGCAACGCATCCGCGAATCGACCACGTACACGTTGTTCTGCGTCCAGATCTCGTAGCAGCCGGGCGTCGGCTCGGGACGCGGTGCGCGGCTGCGCTCGCGCACGACTTCGATCTCGACGATCGGCTTGCCGCGACCGCGGGGCCGCGCAGATGGAGACGGCACGGCGGGAGCAGGCGGCACCGCCACGGCGGGGGGCGCCGCTGGTGGGGGTGGCTCGGCCGCAGGCACGGGTCTCATCACGGGCTGCGGCGCACCCTCGCCGAGGCGCACGGGCTCGTTCGGATCGGCGAAGCCGGGCGAAGTCTTGCGTCCGATCTTTTGCTCTTTCATCAGGGCGCTTCTCGAGCGGGGCAATCCGCGCCGCTCCCGGCGGTGCGGCCTGACTCTATCATCGCTGGCAGGGAGCTGCGTGTGGGAGGTCTGCCCCAGGTGTGGGGATGCTGTGCTGTAATATTTGTGTGAGACTGCAGAGCGTAACACTGACTTGGGCGCGAGGTGAGGTCGGATGCGAGCTGGAACGCTGTGCTTGTTCGCGATGCTGTGCGTGGTGGGTTGCAGCGGCAAGAAGGGCGGTGGTGGCGGCGCCGGCAGCGGTGTCTCGCTCGGCGGCGATGGGGGCGCGGTCACATCGCACGCGTGCATCGACGAGGACGGCGACGGCTTCGGAACGTACTGCGCGGCCGGCCCGGATTGTAACGACAACGACCCCACGATCACGAACCAGTGCGTGGCCTGTAAGACGCCAAACAAAGGCTGCCCGTGCATGGCCGGCATCATGCCGATGCGCTGCGACCCTCACTACATGATGATGACCACGAAGAATGGTGTGGTCGGGACGCTCACCTGCAGCGAGGGCACGCGTTATTGCCGCGATAGCGTGTACAGCGATTGCGAAGTGCTGCTGCAGTACGCGACGTTCGTCCCGGACCACTGAGCTCATGGCGCGCGCATCGACCGAGCGCGAGGTTGCCGAGCGAGCACGCGCGTTCTAGAACGCCCGCCTGAGGGCATGCACGAAGGCGACACCAAGGCCGTGGCCGCGGCGTTCGCGGCCAATCTCGGCATCGCAGTCGCCAAGCTGATCGGCTTCGCGCTCACCTCCGCAACCTCGATGCTCGCCGAAGCGGTGCACTCGCTGGCGGACTGCGGCAATCAAGCCCTGCTCACGCTCGGCGGTGCGCGGGCGCGGCGCGCGCCCACGAGCGAGCATCCGTTTGGCCACGGCCGCGAGCGCTATTTCTGGGCGTTCGTGGTCGCGATGATGCTGTTCGCAGTCGGCGGCGGCTTCGCGATCTTCGAAGGCATCGACAAGCTGCGCCACCCGCACCCGCTGCAGTCGCCGTTGATCGCCATCGCGATCCTCGCTTTCTCGATTGCAGCCGAGGGCTGGTCGCTGCGGGTGGCGTTGCGCGAAGCACGCGCGAACCGCGTGGAGAGCTCGTGGTGGGAGTTCATCCGCAAGACCAAGGCCGCTGAGCTACCGGTCATCCTGCTCGAAGACATCGCGGCGCTGATCGGGCTCGTGCTCGCGCTCGCAGGTGTCGGCTTGTCGATGCTGACCGGCGACCCGCGACTCGACGGCGCGGGCAGCATCGCGATCGGGGTGCTGCTCACACTGGTCGCCGCCGTGCTCGCGACCGAGATGCGCAGCTTGCTGATGGGGGAGGCCGCGAGCGAAGCGGACGTGTCGAAGATCCGCGCCGCGTTGCTACAGAGCCCGCGGTTGCGCCGCATCATCCACCTGCGCACGATGCACCTCTCACCCGAAGAGCTGCTGGTCGCGGTCAAGGCCGAGTTCGCCGCCGAGCTCTCGTTTGCAGAGCTGGCGGCCGAGATCGACCGCGTCGAGCAGAACGTCCGAGCCAGCGTGAACCGCACCTGCGTGATCTACATCGAGCCCGATGTGTGGCACGATCCCGAGCCATGACCTCGGGCACGGCGGCGAGCGCGCTCTTGCCCGGTGCGCGCTGCGCCAAGCACGGAGAGCGCCCCGCGACCGGAGTGTGCGGCCGCTGCGGCGACTATCTGTGCGGGCTGTGCGGCAGGCGCGTGGGCGACAGGTTGCAGTGCACGAGCTGCGCGGAGCGCGGCGCGGCCGAGCACAGCCGACGCGCGGCGCAGGCGCTCGTGCTCGGTCTGTGCTCGGTGCACGGGCTGTTTCTGTTGGCGCCGCTTTCGCTGTCGCTGTCGCTGCGCGAGCTGTCCGCGATACGCGCAGGCGAGGCGCCGGAAGGCGGCCGCGATCTCGCGCGGGCAGGCTTGTGGCTCGGCGCGTTCGGCATCGCCATGCCGCTGACAGCCGGCCTCGTGTGGGTCGCGCTGCGCTGAGGGCCGGGAACCGTCATGGCAGAGCACCATCCGGTAGGTGACGCGTTCGACGTGCAGCGGGCGGTCAGCCACGCCTTTGCGGCCGTGCGTTTGGCGGCAGGCCCGATGTGGGTCGCAGGCCTGTTGATGTCGATCTCGGATGGCTGCGGCGGAGGGCCACCCTCGAGCTGGCCGTCCCGGCATGAACGCGCGCATTTCCTGCTGAGCCGTGCACCGACTGGCCTTCGCGACCTCATCGCTGCGCTCGACAGCAGCGGCAAGCTCGCCGTCGCGGTCGGCGTCATCATCGGCATCATCCTGGTAGCCCTGGTCCTCGGCGCGTGCTTGTTCGCGCTCAACTGCTGGGTGACCACGGGCTTCATCCGGTTGCACGTCAACGTGCTCGAGCACACGAGCGAAGAGCTGGCACCGCTGTTCACGGGAAGAGATCGTTTCTGGCCGATGATGGGCTACAAGCTGCTCGCGGGCTTCCTGGTCTCGGGCGCAGCGATCGCCGCAGCTTGGCCAGGAGCGCTGCTCGCGCTCGCCGGTGTTCTCGGCAAGCGCGTGGGGGTCTCGATCGCCGGCGTCGGGCTGATGCTGCTGTGCGCCGGACCTGTGCTCGTCTACGTGGCGCTCGGGACGTATCTCGGCGAGCTGTCGGTCGTGCTCGAGAGCGCATCGCCGGTGCAGGCGCTCCGCCGGTCCTTTGCGTTGGCGAACGGCAACCGGTTGCCTCTGATGGGATTCGCGATCGTGAGCTGGCTGTTGCAGATCGCGAGCCTCGTCGGGCTGTTGCTCTGCTGCGTGGGCGCGCTCTACACCGTGCCGCTCGGTCGCGCGCTCGTCGGCTTCGCCAAGACCGAGAGCTTCTTGCTGTTCACGCGCGGCCGCGAGCAGACCGCGGGCTGGAAGCTGTGGCAACGGCTCGCGTCAGAAGATCGCGTGGAGCGCGTGGAAGGCTGGGGCGTCGGGAGGCCGCCAGCGCCGCCGGCGCAATGACGCGAGGGTGCCGGCTGAGCGGGGGGGATACCAGCTCTTGCCGCGTCAAGGCGGACAGCAGAACAAGCCTACGCCTTGCGAGTCGAGCATGGCGCCGGCTTGCAGCACGCAGCCGGGCGATTCGCCCACGCACGCCGCTGCGCGAGGCAGCCCGAGGTCGTTGCAAGCGGTGTTCTGCAGCGGCAGATCGACGCAGATCGGCACGACCGAATTGGCCGCACACACCAGATAGTCGGCGAGCGGAGCGAGGCAGTCGCCCGCGATCGTCACGCTCACCGTGCGGTCCTGGCACGCGAGCAACGGCCGCGACCGCGCGCACGCGATCACCGACGCGTACTGCCCCGAGCATGCCGGCGCAAGCCCTCCGGCGACCGTGCACGCCGCCGAACAATCCGAAACGTTCGGTGCGGGCACGGCGCAGCCGTGAGCGATGTCGGCGCACGCCGAGCCGCACTGCCCCGCGACGCTGTTCGTCCCGTCGTGGCCACACGCCCAGAGGGAGACGCTCAACAGCGCGCAAGCCCACCCGAGCTCGCTCCGCCGCACGCCGCGTGCCCGTCCGCACACAATCGGCCCGCCGTGGAAGCCCATAGGCGCGACGTAGCCGATTCGTGCGCCGCCGGCAATGCCTGCAGACGACCAGGGCTCGTCAGGCCGCGCGTACCGCTGATGGGCGCTCGCGGATCGCGAGCCCGAGCACCTGCCCGTAGCTCGGCGCGACCTCGGCTGAGTCGAGCACGCCCGCCTGCCGCAGCAGCCGATGGGCGCTCGGTAGGTTGAAATGCGGCACGGTCATGAACAGGTGGTGCTCGAGGTGGTAGTTCACGTGGTGCGGCGCGATCAGAAACCGCAGCCAGCCAGGCGCGAGCGTGGTGCGAGTCTGGCGCAGCGGGTCGGCCGGGTCGGAGACGCACGCGTGCTCGGCAATGCTGCGAATGCGCAAGACGACCGAGTAGCCCGTCCACGCAGGCAGCCACCAGATGAGCAGGTACGCTTCCGGGCGCCCAGCGAGTGAGAGCACGCCGAGCAGAATCGCGTTCGTGATCAGAAAGCCGCGCTGACTCGACGCGAACGCGCGCAGCACGTGGAAGAAGGGCTTGCCCTCGAGCCCCTTCTTGCGTGGATCGAGCCCGGCCGAGAAGCGCGTCAGGACGCGGTAGCGCTTGTACGCGGTCTGGCCGCTGAGGTCGCGCCACATCTTGCGCCTGAAGCTCGCGGGAGTCACCGGCAGCGCGGTGGCGAGCTCGAGATCGGGATCCTGCTCGGTCCAGGTGTGGCGGTGATGCTGAAAGTGCGCACGGCGATACAGAAGCATGTCAGTCATCGTCGGGTAGGCGGTGAGCCACTGCCCGATGCGGTCATTCCAGAGCTTGTTGCGCAGCAGGAGCCCGTGCGCCCCCTCGTGCATCAGAATCGCGAGCGCGAGCTGTCGCCCACTCATGATGACCCACGCGATCGCAAACGTGAGCGGCGATGGTGCATGCACGTAGAGCGCGAAGCACGCCGCGATCCATCCCCACGTCCACGCAACCGAGCCGAGGCTTCGCCACGCGGGGATGTTGCGCAGTTCGGCGAGCTGCTCCTTGGTCAGGTAGGTCGTTGGATCAACCAGCACGAGCGCCCCCGTTCACCAACGCGAGCTCCGGCGCCGTGGCAAAGCCTCGCCACAGAGCGCGGCCCACCACGTCGTAGCGCAGCATCGCCTCGGTGAGCTTGGCGCGGGTCTGGCCGGGCAAGATCTGCTCGGGCAGCAGCGGATCGGTCGCGAGCACGCGGATGGCCTCGCCGCCGAGCAAGAAGCTCTGCACGAGCGCTTTGTCGCGTGGCATGCGTGCCAGCTCCACGAGGCTGCGCTCGAGCGCGCGCAGCGCGGTGCCATAGCTTCGCTCGAGGCTGCGCACGGGCCACAGCTCCGTGCACAAGCGCTGGGCGAGCGGCTCGCTCAAGTTGCGCGTACGGAACAGCTCCGCGTGATCGTCGAGCCCCAGCGCGCGCAGGCGCTCGCTCGTCGCCGCGAGCGGCTCACGCAGGTTGTCGGGGCGGAGCCACAGCCCGGGCAGGCCCTGGCGCAGCGACAGGCGCTCGAGCGCACGCAGCGACGCACGCCGCGTGGAGCGCTCGGGCTTCGAGCCGAGGACAACCGTCAGCCACTCACCCTTCCACGGCCGCATGCGCGCCTCACCGCTGCGCCAGGTCTCGACGTGCGCGTGAGTCGCGGCGGCCGCGCGGCCGAGCCGATAGGAGCCGCGCTCGTCGTTCTCGAGCAGGCCGTCGGCGGTGAGGCGCGTCACCGCGACGCGCACGGCGCTCGGGTTGAAGCCGAACAGCGCGGCGGCCTCGAGCAGGTGGCGAATCGAGACCGGTCGCTGCGCCGACGCCCTCACCAAGTTGAGCGCGACGCTGCGGGGAGTGATCGGGGAGGCCACACTGGTTTATTACCACTAAGTGACGCACTGAGTCAATTGGTGTAATAATGGCGTCATGAGGGCGGATCAGGGCGAGCTGCTCCAATGCGAGCTTGAGCGAGAGCGTTCCCGTCCAGCCGAAACCGGCACCGATCACGTTCACACGCGGCGGCAGTCAGGTCAGGGTACGCAGGCATGCGCCGAGGGCAGCGCTTTCCGCTCGGGTCGGCAGGCCGAGCACGTGCACTAGCTCCGGCGCTGGCTCGCCCGTGGGAGCGACGAGCTCGGCGATCGCCTGGGAACGCGCCGCCGCCGTACGTGCACGGGTCGAGCGATCGAGTCGCGGCTCGGCCCAGCGGGCGATTCGCCAAGCCAGCGCCGCATGCCGCGTTTCGTCACGCGCGATGCGCGCCATCACCCCGCGCACCGCTGGGTCGCTCGACCGAGTGGCTTGAAAGGTTGCTACGAGCGCGCCGAACGTCTCTCGCACGCAACCCTCCACGGCGTTCTCGCTCACCAGCGTCTCCAGCGGACGCGCGCCCGTCAGCGCGACCGAGGGTGCGTCGTAGCGAGCCCCGAAGCGGCGCGCCAGCGCGCCGACGATCCTCGTGTGGTGGCGTTCGTCCTGAGCCGCTCGGCGCGCAGCGCGCACCAAGGGGCGCGGTGCCCGGTGAGCCTCGAGGTCTCGCGCGAGCTGCCGGAAGGCAAAGACCGACGCGGCCTCGAGCTCGGCGGCCTGTGCCAAATAATCTGCCACCGGGTCGAGCCACGAACGCATGGTCGGTACGAAGAGCGGCGGCCGGCGGCCCGAGCAATCGGGAGAGCATCGGGCACGGCGTCCAGCGGCGGCGGTCTCTATGCTGCAGGAACCTTCGTACTGTCCGCAGAGCAGCATGCAGTCTGACCCAAAGAGCGTGCCGTTCGCGGCTAGCTTGGAGCAAATGGCTGCGCCCGGTCCGCCGTCGTTTTCTGCGTCCGCGCTCAGGCATAAGTCCCCGACGGGAGTGCACTCCGAATGACATCTGCCGGTCCCGTAGGGTCCGCCCGTGACAACGATCGTTTCGCCACACGAGGTGACGAGGATTGCTGCATCAGCCCCCGCATCGGTGCCGACGGGGCTGCTCACCGGATTGTTACTGGCGCTGCTGGCAGTCGCCGAGGAGGTGTTTCTCGTGCCGATGGGCCCCGAGGCATCTGCGCGAAAGATTGGGCTCACTTGGGCAGCGTCCTGCGTTGGACCCTGGACAGCTGAAGCGGCCGTCCTGTAGTCCGAGGCACAGCCCGCAGCCGGCAAGCCGGAGAGGGGCGCCACCAACAGGATCCATCGGCGGAAGAGCTGAGCGAGATGCTGGTCGTTCATAGGGTGTGCCAGGTTGTGCCAGTTGCTGACGTGAAGTTCCCCATCTGCAAGTCGAGGAGCAACTGTCATGCCAAGAGGACAACGATGTGATGGATAGATCGGATTCCATCGGACTTGGGTGCACGAGTCGACGCCCATTGCGCCGTGCACGGTTATCAGCGCCGGCGCGTGTGCATCCGCGAGCCGGACCAGCTGCGCCGAGGCCTGGAACAAAGCGGCGCGATCAATGCGCCAGAGCCTAGAACCCGAGCCGCGCGCGGTTCGCTTCGAGCCAGGCTACGTAGTACTCGGCTTCGCGACGGGGCTCGAGGGCGCCGGCTTCGACTTCGCGCTCGAGCTGATCGCGCAGGTCGCCGATCAGGCGCGAGGCGGGGAGCTCGAAGCGGCGCATGATCTCGCTGCCGATGCCTTTGGGCAGGGGCGGCACCTTGGCGTCTTCGGCGCGCAGCTTCTCGATGCGCTGGGCCAAGTCGCTGATCTGGCGCAGGCCGCGCTTCTTGCGCTCCGGACGCTTGGTGGTGATGTCGGCACGGCTGAGATCGAGCAGATCGGTGAGGTTCTGCTCCATCTCGCGCGCGAAGCGGCGCACGGCGGAGTCGGTCCAGTCGCCGTCATACTGACTCGCTCGCAGGTGGTGCAGGATTAAGAAATGAATCTGATCGTAGAGCTCGGGCTCGAAGCCGAGCCGCTGGCCCACGCGCTTGCGGAACATGGCGGCGCCCACTTCGCTATGGCCGAAGAAATGCACTTCGCCGCTCGGCTCGATGCGGCGCGTCTTGACCTTGCCGATGTCGTGCAAGAGTGCGCCCCAACGCACTTGCAGCCGCGGAACCGATTGCCACACGACCTGCTTGGTGTGCTTCCAGACGTCCTTGTGCCGCCACTCGCCGTCGCCGAAACCGACCAGCGCGTAAACCTCGGGCAACCACACTTCGAGCGCACCGATCGCCAGCAACGCGTCGAGCCCCTCCTGCGTGTGCCGGCCGAGCAGCAGCGCGTCCACCTCGGCACGAAAGCTTTGCAAGGTCAGGCAGCGCCATTCCTCGGCGCTGGGGCGCTCGGGTGGCTGGGCCAGCGCGCCCGCATCCTCGGTCGCGACGTGCGTCGCCCACTGCAACGCCTGCAAGGCGCGCGACACAGGCTCGGCCGAATCGCTCGGGATGGCACGGGGCAACATGGCTCGCTCGCTCGGACCCGCGTCGCCCAGGAGACGAGCGGGAGGCGTATCTATAGTGCAACGGCGGCATCTGCAAATGCCAGGCCTGGAAGCGGCAGAAATCAGGGGTTTCGGGCTATGCTCCGGAGCGCGTCGCTCGCTCGCGCCGCGTGGCCGGGGCTCGAGCTGGCCGGATTTCCCATGGCGCCTCGCTCTCCTGCCGCGACCCGCATCTGGCTGCTGCCGCTCTCGATCGTGAGCGGGGTCTGCATCGCGCTCATCGCGCTCACCCTGGCGATCGATGCTTCGGCCGACCCGCGCCCATCGCACGTGCTGTCGCTGCTGCTGCACCCGAACCCCGACGCTGCGCTCAGCACCCTGACCAACTCCGGGCAGATCGTGTCGGGTGTGCTCGCGATCGCGCTCACGGTCGTCGCGATCGTGGTGGAGCTCGCCAGCAATCGCTACACGCACCGCGTGACCGAGCTGTTCGTCGGCGAGCCGATCAACTTCGCGGTGATGGCACTGTTCGTGGTGACCGCGCTTCAAGGCACCTGGGTCACGCTGACGTTCGACGCGAGCGCCGAGCACGCAGGCTTCGTCCCCTACGCGGGCATCACGTTGGCGATGGTGCTGCTCACGTTGTGCCTGCTGATCCTGTTACCTTACTTCAATTTCGTGTTCGCCTACTTGAGCCCGATCCAGATCGTCGACCGCATCACGAAGCGCACCTTGGAGGCAATCGAGCGCTGCCGAGGTGGGGTGCAAGCGGTCCAGCGGGAGGCCGTGCGCGGCGCCG
>JBIOJD010000032.1:0-17487 GCA_044450485.1 Polyangiales bacterium
ATCCAGAAGATCGGTGGCTCTGCGCTCGGCAGCATCGTGCTCAAGCTCAAGAAGAAGGCTACGCTCAGCCGGGTGACATCATGGGCAACGACGGTAGATTGAGCATGGGCAGCGGGCCGCACTTCCGGTGGCTGCTCGTGGTGGTCACGGTCGGAGCTGCAGCCACAGCGTGCCGACCGAAGCATGACCTCGTGGAAGAGCGCCGCGCTCTGCTCAAGTCCGCGCCCGTGCAGAGCGACCCCGAGGAACAGCGCCGCAAGCAGCAGGTCTTCGACGCCGATGGAACGGTGTTGCCCTCCGACCAGATGATCGCAGGTGTGGTGTTGCCGCGGGGTCTGCGCCTGTACGCGAGCTCGGAGCACGACTGGGACTTCATGGCCGATCACGTATCGGCCAAGGCGCTCGAGCGCTACTTCGCGCCGCGACTGCACAGCCAAGGCGTCACCCACAGCCTGAGCGGCGCAGTGGAATTCGAGCGAGCGCAGCCGAAGGACGACCTCAAAGCGCCTCTGCTCTCGCTGCGAGTCGTGGCGCTGCGCGGCGCGAACGACGCGAGCGAGGTGTTCATCCACCAGACCGTCCCCGGCAAGGTCGTCCCACCCCAAGCGCAAGTCGAGGCTCAGCTCCAAGCCCTGCGCGACCACGCGCTGTGAAGCAACGCCTGCGTGTCTTCAGCGCGGCGTGACCAGCTCGTGCAGTAGCGTGAGCAGGCGGTCGTTCTGCTCTTTGTTGCCGATGGTGATGCGCAGCGAGCCACGAAGCCGCGGCTCGTCGAAGTAGCGCACGAGCACGCCGCGAGCCTCGAGCGCCTGTTGCAGCGAACCTGCCACGAGACCACCCGGTACGCGCGCCAACACGAAATTGGTCTGGCTCTCCGGAAGCTGAAAGCCGAGCGCGCGCAGCTCGCGGCTGACTCTCTCGCGCTCCCTGCGCACCTTGGCCCAGGTCTGTTCTGCCTGCGCCCGGTGCTCGAGCGCGGCGATCGCCAGCCGCTGCGCGATCGCGTCGGTATTGTAGCTGTCACGCGTCTTCCACAGCAACGGCTCGATCAAGGAGGCAGCGCCGAGGCCGTAGCCGAAGCGCAATCCTGCCAAGCTGTATCCCTTGCTCAGCGTTCGCAGAATGAGAAGGTTGTCGCTCGTCTGCAGCGCGCGCACGAGATCATGGCCGAGCGCGGGGTCGACGAAGTCTACGTACGCCTCGTCGACGAGCAGCACGCCCTGCAAGCTCGCGGCGAGGGCGCGCAGCGCCGCCGTGCTCGTGAGCACGCCCGACGGCGCATGCGGGTTGACCAGCAAGAGCAGGCGCACGCCCGCACGGTTCATCTGCTCCGCCAGGTCGGACGGCAGGGACCAATCGTCGCGAGCTTCGGCCGAGACCACGGGGCTGCCGTGGATCTCCGCGAGCACGGGATACAGCGAGTAGCTCGGAGCGCATACGCCAATGGGCGCGCCGGGCTCGACGAAGGTGGTGAGCGCGAGCCGGAGCAGCTCGTCTCCGCCATTGACCGCGACCACTTGCTCGGGCGAGAGCCCGTGCAGCTTGGCGGCCGTGCCCCGGAACCCTTCGGCGCTCGGCTGTGGATAACGGCGCAAGGCCTCGGGGTCGATCGTACGCAACGCATCCATCACCGCATCACAAGGTGGATACGGGTTCTCGTTGGTGTTGAGCTTGATCGTATCGCGCGACGCCGGCTGTTTGCCGGGCACGTAGCCGTGCATGGCTGCGATGTTCGCGCGCTCGTAGCGCACCGATGGCCTGTCCCGAGGCAAGGTTCCCTCTGCGCGGTGAGGGCCTGACATAGCACACCCGGCCGGACGGGCCAGAGCCTGCTATAGTCGGGTGATGGCTCCCGATCCCCGCGCCTTCAAAGACGTGCTCAGTCGCTTTGCAAGCGGCGTCACCGTGGTCACGACGCGGTGCGACGGCGTGACGCACGGTCTCACGGTCAGCTCGTTTGCGTCGGTGAGCGCGAGCCCGCCGCGCGTGCTCGTGTGTCTCGGCAACGAGACCGACAGCAAGCCGCTGATCGAGCGCGCCGGGCACTTCGCGGTGCACATCCTCGGCCGCGATCAAGCCGCGCTCGGCCTGCGCTTCGCGAAGGTCGGGCAGAGCTCGGGCGATCTGTTCGAGGGCCTCGCGCACCGCGTGGAGCGCACGGGCAGCCCCGTGCTCGCACAGTGTCTGGCGTGGCTCGACTGCCGCGTGGCCGACACGCTCGCGGTCGGCGATCACACGGTGTTCGTAGGCGCGGTCGAAGCCGCAGGTAGCGATGGCGCCGATGCGGAGCCCGTGCTCTACTACCGGCGAGCCTGGCGCGCGTTGCATCCGGAATCAGTCGACGTCTGAGCGGCCCGCTCGCCGCGTCCCATAACTGGGACGCCGCTCGCGCTCGCGTTGCTTGCCGGCCCGTGCCCGATCTGTTAAGGTGCCGCCGGGAGCGGACCAAAGCCGCGATTTTCCTTAGTTTTCGCTTAGTTACGACGGACATGGCTCGAAGGGAAGGCCATGCTATTCGACTGGTTCACTCCGCAAGACCTCGCCATCGACCTCGGGACGGCCACGACGCTCGTGTACGTCAAGGGTCGCGGGATCGTGTGCTGCGAGCCATCCGTGGTGGCGGTGCAGCGTGACGCGCGGGGCGGCCGGCGGGTGCTCGCGGTGGGCACCGAGGGCAAAGAAATGCTCGGGCGCACTCCGGGCAACATCGAGGCTGTGCGGCCGCTGCGCGACGGCGTGATCGCAGACTTCGAGATCACCGAAGCCATGCTGCGCTACTTCATCGCGCGCGCCACGAACGGGCGCTCCTTGCGGCGCCCGCGCATCATCATCTGCGTGCCCTTCGGCATCACCGAAGTCGAGAAGCGCGCGGTGCGGGAGAGCGCGGAGAGCGCAGGCGCGCGCGAAGTGCACCTGATCGAGGAGCCGATGGCCGCCGCGATCGGCGCCGGGCTGCCCATCACAGAGCCGAGCGGCAACATGATCGTCGACATCGGCGGCGGGACGACCGAGGTCGCGGTGATCTCGCTCGCCGGCATCGTCTATTCACAATCGGTGCGCGTGGGCGGCGACAAGATGGACGAGGGCATCATCGCGTACATGAAGCGCAAGTACAATCTGCTGATCGGCGAGCAGACGGCGGAGCGCGTGAAGTGCACGGTGGGCAATGCCTATGCTGACAACGAAGTGCGCACGATGGAGGTCAAGGGCCGCGACCTCGTGGCCGGCGTACCGAAGACCGTGGTGGTCACTGGCGACGAGATCCGCGAAGCGCTGACGGAGCCGATCAACGCCATCGTGGACGCGGTGCTGCTGGCGCTCGAGCGCACGCCGCCCGAGCTGGCGGCCGACATCGTGGACAAGGGCATCGTGCTCACCGGCGGCGGCGCGTTGCTCAAGAGCCTCGACGTGCTGCTGCGCGAAGAGACGGGCTTGCCCGTGATGGTCGCCGACGATCCGATCAGCGCGGTGGTGCTCGGCTCGGGCAAGGCGCTCGACCACCTGGATCTTTTGCGCGAAGTGACGATTTCCTGACGGTCGGGGTACCGGTGAAGGTGCTTCGAACATGACCTTCTACCGCCGGCTCCGCGATGCCGCGGTCTGCGTGGTGTTGCTCGCGCTTCCGTTCTTCTTTCTGCGCGCGAATCTCAAAGACCCCGCGCAGACCACGGCGCTCGATCGCACGGTGCTGCAGATCAGCGCGCCGATTCAATACGTGGCGGCGCAAGCGGCGGCCGGCGTCAGCGGCATGTTCGAGGACTACTTCTATCTGGTCGACGTCAAGGCCGACAACGACCGCCTGCGCGAGGAGAACGCGCGGTTGCGCGAGGCGAACTTCAAGCTGCAGGCGGCGGCCAACGAGAACCGCGACCTGCGCCGGCTGCTGGTGTTGCGCGAGCAGCTGAAAGGCTCGCTGTTGAGCGCTCAGGTGATCGGCAAGGAGATCAGCAGCGCGTCGTTTCGCGTGCACAGGCTGAGGCTCGACCGCGGCGAGCGCGACCGCGTGCGTCCAGGCATGCCGGTGCTCACTGCCGATGGCTTGGTCGGACAAGTGCTGCGCGCCTGGGGTCGTTACAGCGACGTGTTGCTCGTCGCCGACAAGAACAGCGCAATAGACGTGGTCGTGCAGCGTTCGGGCGCGCGCGGCACGCTCAAGGGCACTGGCACGGACGAGCACTACGTGTGCCGGCTCGAGCACCTGAGCCGCGAAGACGACGTTCAGGTCGGCGACGTGCTGGTGACGTCGGGCTTCGGACAGCGATTCCCTGCGGCGATTCTGGTCGGGCGAGTCAAAGAGGTGAGCAAGAAGGACTACGGGCTGTACCAAGAGGCCACCGCCAGCCCGGCGGTGAGCTTCTCGCGACTCGAAGAAGTGCTGATCATGACGACTGGCTCGCGCGGGCAGAACGCCGAGGCTGCTGCCAACGGACCGGAGTGACACCGTGACCTCGTTCTTGCTGATCGCGTTCGGATTCGTACTGCTCGTCGTCGAGGCCGCGGTCGCCACCCGCGTCCCGATCTACGGCGTGGCCCCGAATCTCGTGCTGCCGATCGCGATCTATCTCGGAGTGTCCGCTGAGGTGGAGCTCGTGCGCGGGGCACTGATCAGTTTTGCGCTCGGATACTTGCTCGATTCGTTTTGCGGCAATCCCATGGGCCTACAGACTTTCGTGCTCACGGCGAGCTTCATGGTCGCGCGAGGCGCGGGGCTGCGACTGTTTCCCCAGGGCACGTTGTTCCAGATTCTGCTGATTTTCCTGATGGCGCTCGCGTTCTCGGCGACGGTCTTCGCGCTGCGCGCGATCTTCGAGCAGCCGCAAGTGCCAGGTCTGCGAACGAGCGCTGCAGACACGCTGAGCCCGCTGTTGTGGTCGGCGGCGGCGACCGCATTCGTGAGCCCGGCGATCTTCGCAGTCACGCGTCGGATCGACTCGCTCGGCGCGCCCAAACGCGAGGAGCGCACGGTATCGGGCTGACACGACTGCCGGTAGGATGGTGCGATGACGATGCTGTCGGTTCGCCGCGAGGTCGGCGAATTCAGGAAACGCTACAAGTGGATGGCGCTCTTCGTGGCGCTGTCCATGACCGGCATCGTCGTGCGTCTGGTGGATCTGCAGCTCTTCGAGCATGCGCGCTGGGCGGCCGAGGCCGAGCGCAACATCACGCGCCGCATGCGTTTGCCCGCGACTCGGGGCCTCATCCGCGACATCAAGGGCAAGACGGTCGCGGGCAACCGACCCGCCTACGACGTGTATGTGACCCCGCAGCTCTTGTCGCGGGGCGACGTGGATCTCCTCGCGAAGTTGATGGGCTTCTCGGACGAGCAGAAGGCCGACTTGCTCGCACGCTTGGGCGACATACCGGAGCGCCGCCGCACGCACGTGGTCGAGCTCTACAGGGACATCTCACGCGCGCAGCTCGCTGCGCTCGAGACCCACAGGCGCGAGATCCCGGGGCTCCAAATAGTGGCCGTGCCGGTGCGAACGTATCCGTTCGGGAACCTCGCGGCGCACGCGATCGGCTATCTCAACCAGATCAACGCCGAGGACCTCAAGCGCTTCCCCGAGCGCAGCTATCAGTCCGGTGATTCGATCGGCCGCGCCGGCATCGAAGCCGCCTGGGAGAGCTACCTGCGCGGGCACGACGGTGAGCTGAGCACCGTGATCGATGCCCGCAACCGAGATGTCGAAGAAGAGGCCTCCGATTCGTCGCGCAGCCGAGAGCGCCGCCGCGAGCCCTCGCCCGGCCGCAATCTGCGCTTGACGCTCGACATGGATCTGATGCGTGTGATCGAGCGCGTCTTCCGCGGTCATCCGTCGGGCGCCGCGGTGGTGGTCGACGTGCGCACCGGTCGCGTGCGCGCGCTCTTCTCCAAACCCGCCTATGACCTGAACGAGATGAGCGGCCGGCTCACCGACGATCGCGCCGCCGAGCTCAACAGCAGCCCTTTCCGGCCGCTGATCGACAAGACCGTGTACGAGACCTACTTCGCGGGCTCGACCTTCAAACCGGTCAGCGCGTTGGCGGCGTTGCAAGAGGGATCCGTCACCCCGAGCACGCACTTCGATTGCCCGGGCTACTACGATCTCGGGCGCCGCCGCTTCCGCTGTAGCCACGCGCACGGCGAAGTCGACATGCGGCAAGCCATCATCCAATCGTGCAACGTGTACTTCTATCACCTCGCAGAGCTGGTGGGCCTGGACCGCATCTCCCAGCTCTCGCACGACTTCGGCTTGGGCGCCCTGACGGGCATCGGCATCAACAGCGAAGCGCAGGGCTTCGTTCCGACGCGCGAGTGGTACATGAAGCAGCACGGCGACCAGTACCACATCGGCTTCACGCTCAACGCGGCGATCGGTCAGGGCGACACGCGACTCACGCTGATCCAGATGGCGATGGCGTACGCCGCGATCGCGAATGGCGGCACGCTCTACGTGCCCCAGCTCGTCCAAGCTGTCGAGGCGCCCGACGGCAGCACGATAGAAGAGCTGCCCCCGCGCGTGCGACGGCGAGTCGAGGTCGACGCCGCGCACCTCGCTTACGTGATCGACGGCATGTTCGGCGTGGTCAACGACCCCAACGGCACCGCTTACGACGCACGCGTCGAAGGCGGCATTCCGGTCGCCGGCAAGACGGGCACCGCGCAGGTCTCCCTCGGCCGGCGGCCAGGAGGCGTCGACGTGGCGAACGCGTGGTACTACCGGCGCGCGCACGCATGGTTCGCAGGCTTCGCTCCGGCCGATGACCCCGAGCTCGCGATCGTGGTCCTGGTCGAGCATGGCGGCCAGGGCGGCAAGTACGCCGCTCCGATCGCGACCCGTGTGCTGCAAGAAGCGCTGGGCGGGGGCCCGGCCATGGCCAGCCGCGACGGAGCGCGGACGGGAGCCGCCTCGGGCACGGGCGGCAAACCGGGCAACAAGCCGACGACCAAGCCTACGAGCAAGCCCGGAGCCCAGAACATCAAGGCCCCGGTAGCAGGAAAGAAGGGCCACCCCACCCCACCCTCATCGAGCTACGCAGCTCGGGGAAAACACTGACACATGGTCACGCTCAGCCGCGGGGGCAGGGACGCGTTCGATTGGCCGCTGTTCGTGATGGTCGCGGCGCTCGCCGTGCTCGGCGTCGTCAATCTGTACAGCGCCACGAGCGCGATGCCGACTCAGCTCCGCGACATCTACATCCAGCAAATCTACTGGCTGACGCTCGGCGCCGGTGTGGCGGTGCTCATCGCGTCGATCGACTACCGTTACTACGAACGTTACGCGTGGGTGGCCTACGCGGTTGGCATCGCGTTGCTCGCGCTCGTGTTCCTGCTGGGCCGGGAGGTGCGCGGCTCGCAGCGCTGGATCCCCATAGGCTCGTTCTCACTGCAGCCGAGCGAGCTCATGAAGGTGTTCTTCATCGTGGCCCTGGCCAAGCACCTTCACGACGACCCGCGCATCGAAGGCCGGTCGCTCAAAGACCTGATCATCCCGGGCCTTATCTTGGCGCTGCCGATGATGCTGATCCTCGCGCAGCCCGACCTGGGCACCGCGATGATCATCGCGGCGATCTTCGGCTCGATCATGTTTCTCACGCACCTCAAGCTGCGCTCGCTGGTCACGCTCGTGATCTCGTTTCTGGTGAGCGCGCCGCTGACCTGGCGCTACTTGCTCAAGGATTATCAACGAGAGCGCCTGGTCGCGTTCCTAGACCCGGAGAACGACATCCTCGGCAAGGGCTGGCACGCGTACCAAGCCAAGGTGGCGATCGGCAGCGGCGGCCTGACCGGCAAGGGGTTCCTTCAGGGCACCCAGGTCCAGCACCGCTTCTTGCCCGACGCACACAGCGACTTTCCCTTCTCGGTCTGGGCTGAAGAACAAGGCTTCGTCGGTTCGCTGATCCTCGTCGTGCTCTACACGGCCCTGGTACTTTGGGGCCTCAAGATAGCCTCGGAAGCCAAGGATCGCTTCGGTGCCGTGGTCGCGGTGGGCGTCAGCGCGTTGATCTTCTGGCAGACCGTAATCAACCTCGGGATGGTATGCGGCCTACTACCGGTCGTGGGCATCACGCTGCCGCTGGTCTCTTACGGCGGATCGAGCGTGCTCACCGTGATGATCGGCATCGGCTTGCTGATGAACGTGTCGCTGCGCCGATTCCACTTCTGACGCGGCCCGGCTTTTCAGGTACCCGCTCGCGGCAGGATCGATTTCGCGTTTCGCACGCTGCGGGCAAGCGCCGGGCCGTCGGTCGGCTCGGGCTGGCGGCGCAGCAACTGGGCGAGCGCGTCGATCATCTCGGTCGCGCGCTGGTAACGGTCGCGTGGCTGACGCGCGAGCGCTCGGGTGACGATCTCGGCGAGCTCCACGGGCAGCTCGGGCCTCAGCTCTCGCAGATCGGGAACCTTGCTTTGCAAGATCCGCAGGGCGATCTCGACGTCGGTCGCGGTCTCGCTCGCGAACAAGCGCTGCGCCACGAGCGCCTCCCACAGCACGACACCCACGCTGTACAGGTCGCAACGCGGATCGGGCTTCTGGTTGTCGAGCAGCTCGGGCGCGAGGTAGGCGACCTTGCCCTTGACGGTTCCCGGGTCGGTCGTCCGCGGTCGATCCATGGCGCGCGCGAGCCCGAAATCGGTGAGCTTCACCGAACCGTTGATGCCGACCAAGATGTTCGTGGGCGTGACGTCGCGGTGAATGACGGGCACGGGGCGTCCGCTCGGATCGGTGCGTTGATGCGCCGCCGAGAGCGCGCGTAGCACTTCGATGCAGATCGCCGACGCGAGCGGCCACGGCGGCGCATCACCCACGCGCGTGAACGCGCGCACGTACTCCGCGAGGCTCAGGCCTTCGACCCACTCCATCACGATGAAGTAGCCGCCCTGGTGGTCGCGCCCGAAGTCGTGAACCTGCACGATGTTCGGGTGGTTGAGGTCCGCGACCACGCGCGCCTCCTCGACGAACATGGCTTCGAAGCGTTCGTCCTTGGTCAGCTGCGTGAGCACGCGCTTGATCGCGACCTTGCGCCGAAAGCCCGCTTCACCGTGCGTGTACCCGAGCCAGACCGACGCCATGCCCCCGCGCCCAATCGCCTCCACCGCCTCGTACTTGCTACCCAACAACGACGGCGGCAGCGGCGTATACAGCGACTTCCCGCGATCGGACATGCTGCAACGATCATACGCCAAGCCCCAAGCCCCGTGCGACTACGGTCCGAAGCGCGGCGCGAGCGGGGACGGCAGCAGCAACGCGGGAGCGAAGCGACCCCCGCGGGGGTGCGCCGGCTTCCGAGCCGGCGCAGGGGGTCGCGTGACCCCCTCTAACGAAATTAAGGCCCGAACATGCCGGAGCCGCCGGTTTGGCAGTCTTTGCAGCCGGGCGCGGTGGGCGTGTTCTGACAGCTCGGCGGGCAGTAGTCGGTGCGATGGAAGACGTAGGGATTGCCGTGCCCATCGTCGATCACGTCGCACTCGGCGCTCTTGCCGATCACGCTCATCTCGCCGTAGCCGCCGCCTTGATCGAACTGCTTGGCGCACGCGGTGTTGGTCGTCACCCAGCCGGGGACGTCGGGCAGCTTCTGATCCACGCCCGCCATCGGGTACCACACGTCGGTGCAAAACTGCGTGATGACGCAGTCGCTCGGCTGGGGATTGTCCACGTTGCCGGCCTTGATGGTGTAGCAGAGCTTGAACTGCCCGCCGCAGTCGACGTTGAGCGTGTCGTCGGTCCAGCTTCCCGGCGGCGCGGGAGGAGGATCGGGCACGTTGGTGCCGCAGTCGATCTGGTTGCTGGCGGTCAGCTTGCTCGAATAGAGATACGTCGCGCTGCCGCGGAAGATGCACGGCGCGAGATTGGTGAGCCTCCAGGTGCCGCCCGAGAAGCAACCGCAAGCCTGAGCCCCGGCCGTGGCCGAGGGATCCGGCAACACATAACCGTCGCACGGTCCCCAGCGCAGCCCGAATTCGCCGCTCTGCACACACTTGGTCGTGCCGTCTTTGCAGATGCCGTGATTGCGATTGGCGCGCTTGCCCGGCCAGCACGCCGCGGTCATGTCCTGGGTTGGGCACGGACAGCCTTCGCGGTTCTTGTCGTCCGGGCACTCGAGCGTGCCACCCGGTTGAACAGGCGTGCTCATCGTGCCGTTCTCTCCGCACATCGGTGGCGCAGGGTCGTTGACGAAGAACGCGTCTGCGGTGACCTCGGCGTCCTTGGCGATCGTGGTCCCGGTCCCGCCGCCAGGCGCGTTGCCGAAGAGGCCGCCGCCCTTGCTGCCGGCCGAGCCCTTCGCCTTGGAACCGCCCGTTCCGGACGAGCTGCCGGAGCCGGACGCGGTGCCGCCGTCCCCGAGCTTGCCGGCGAGTGGGTCCTTGCCCACAGGGTGCGCGCACGCACCGGCCCCGAGAAGCACGTAGAAGCTCGCCCAAGCCGTCCAAGAAATGTCTCGTCCCACAGGCACCTCGTCGCTCGTCCGGTTCAACCTAGCCGACGCGCGGCCCGGCGTCACTATGCACGCTATTGCAGCCCGCCCCCACGGCGAAACCGTGCAAAAACACACTAATCAGAGCCAGCGCTCGCAACGCCCGGGACGCAGCGGTTGTCGAGCTTGCCGATGCCTTCGATCGCGCTTTCGATGCGCTGGCCCGGCTGTAGGAACCGCGGCGGGTTGCGCGCCACCCCGACACCGGAAGGTGTACCGCTGAAAATCAGATCGCCGGGCCGCAGCTCGCAGTAGCGCGACAAGTAAGCGACCAGCTCGGGTACCGAGAAGATCATGTCCGCCGTGCGCGCGTCTTGCATCCGCTCACCGTCGACGTCGCAGGTCAGCCGCAGCGCAGACGGATCAGGCAGGCTCACGGCAGCGACCAGCGCAGGCCCGAGCGGTCCGAAGCAGGCTGCGGATTTGGCGAGCGAGAACTGAGGCGGAACGTCTGCCCGCTGCCGCTTGCGATCCGAAATGTCCTGACCGACGCAGTAGCCGGCCACGTGCTCGAGCGCACGCTCGGCCTTGATGCGACGCCCGCCTCGCCCGATCACCACACACAGCTCGACCTCCCAATCGACCGAGTCCGAGACGATCGGGATCTCGGCGTACGGTCCGCACAAGCAGCTCTGGAACTTGGTGAACACCATCGGCTCCTTGGGCAGGTTGGCCGAGGTTTCCTGCGCGTGGGCGCGATAGTTGAGACCGATCGCAAAGAGCTGTGAAGGCGCGGGCACCGGCGCCGAGAGCCGGGCGGGCACGAGCCGCGACGCATCTTCGTCGGGCCGCTGCTCGCGGGCCCACTCGCAGAACGGCTCCCACAGCTCGATCACGTCCATCGGCTTGTAGGAGAAGCGTCGCGCCGAGCGCCGTTCGACGTCGATCAGCGTTCCGTCGACCACGAGCTGTGCTCGTCCATTGAGGTTCACGAGCTCGATGCGTGCACTTGTCATGTCACTCTCCGTGACCCTGCATGGTGCCGCAGTCACAGGCAGCCGCAAAGGGTCGTGACTCGGGGATTCACCTCGGTTCATGCACAGATGGCGGCGAGCACACGCAAGCCGGCGTCGCCAGCACAGAGCTCGGCCATGCGCGCTCGGCGGGGCAACTTCGAAGCGCGCAGACCTTGGGCGGTGAGCTCGAGCGGCAGGCTGTGCTCGGTCATGACGCGGAGCAACGGGGAGCGCAGATGCCGGCGGTAGAGCGCAGCGTCGAGCGCTCGTGTCAGCGAGAACAAGACGGCGACCGACGCGCCCGAAACGAAGACCCCGGCCCAGGAGCCAACGGCCCAAGCCAGGGCGTGCGAGGCGAGCCCCAGCGCAAGCAGGCCGAGCCAGCCGCGAAGGACTGGGTCGAGGCCCGCGGTCGCGGCGGCCGTGCGCGCACAGTGCTCGAGTGCCGCCCCTTGCGAAGCGCTCGCGGCGCGCGGGACAGCCGGCATGCCTTCGACGAGAAGCTGCCCGAGGACGAAGTTCACCAGCGCGGGCGATGCTCGAGCGGCAGCGTCTGCGAACTGCAAGTGCTCTCCGGGACGCGCGCGTACGTCGGCGCGAAGCTCTCCGAGCATCTGTGCTCCGCTCGGCCGACTCGCGAGCGCAACGCAACGCAACACGCGATCGAGTGGCTCGGGGCATGCAGCCTCGGAGATCGCGGTCTGCCACGCCGCGCTCTGTGCGTACGCGCGGCGCAGCAGAGAAAGCAGCTCCGGGCAGATGCTGGGCTCGACGCCGGCGTCCTCGGCCACGCCGAGCTCGACGCCATACTGATGCGCGAGCGCGAGCACGCGCGCTCGATCGCGAAACACCGCCGCAACCATCACGGCCAACACGATCGCCGACAGCTCCACGTCATCACGTGCCGCGCGGCAGAGAGCTGGATCCTCGATCGCGGTGAGGGCGCCCGCCGGATCGACGATCGCCAAGCGCTCCAACCGCAGGCGCAACAGATCGCGGGCGCTCGGAGCGTCTGCTTGACGGCAGAGCGCGTCCCACCCGACGCCCTCACGCACGAGATACGCGCAGAGCGCACGCAGCGGCACGACCGCCGGCAAGCTCGCACTGACCGAGGCTCCGGCGGACAGCGCGCGCGAAAGCCACGCCTGCCACGCCGCCCCTTGCGGCGCGGCGCAGCGCTCGGTGCGGATCGCGTCGAGGTACACGCGCCCGTCTTGCGGACGCTCGACCGCGCGCCGCGCCAGGATCATCCGCGCGCGCTCGAAGTTGCCTTGGTCCGCCAGGATTCCGAGCTCGCGATCGGCGAAGGCCTCGGGCGCAGGCTCGGGCGGATCATCGAGCCAGGCGCATGAGGGCTCGAATGCGCGCAGCGCGCGCGGGTCACTCATCGTCGGGCGCGGCGCCGCCGCTGCGCGCCAGGTCGGAGACCTGCACCTTGTCGACCTTGAGCCCGCGCGCCCGCTTCTGCATCGTGTCGAGCAGGTCATCGAAGCTCGGGAGCTCGCCCTTGATGAATCGCAGCGGGTTGATGCGCGCCACGACGAAGCTACGCAGGTACGGGCTGGTGAGCCCGCGCGCCTTGAGCTTCTGCACGGCTTCGGTGACGGCCTCGTCGAGCTCCAGCACGCGGCCCGCGCGACGCTCGCGCTCGGCCACCGCGACGCGCAGTGGCGAGTCGAGGAAGGCATCGACCTTGCGCAGCGCCGGATGATATGCGCCACCCGAGATCCGGCCGCGCTGCTCGTACGCGAATCCGAGCGTGATCAGCGCCGGTTCTTCGAACTCGAGCTCGAATTCGCTCTCGCGGCGCTCGGACGCGCTGAGGTCGCGATACATGCGCAGCACCTCGAGCGCGCGCTCGCGCAGGTTGTGCGCCTTCTCGATGTTGAGCGCGAGAATCTGGTACGCGACCTCGCGCTCGGGCACGAGCAGCGCCGTGATCGCACGCGCACCGAGCTCCCTCATCGCCACGAGGCGGTGGTGTCCGTTCGGCGTCTGGTATTGCCCGTCGTGTCGCACGGCGATGATCGGATCGAGAAAGCGCTTGGTCTTGTCCATCGCGCGCGTCAGCTTGCGGACGTGCGCCTCCGACACGTCGCGCTGGTACGGCGTCGGTGCCACGCGCTCAATCGGCAGTGCGACCAACATCAGCACGTGGCCGCCGAGCGGCTCGCGGTACGCGCCGAGCACCGCGCCACCATCGCGTTCCACCTCGGCCGCGAGCTCGCGCGCCTTTGAATCGAGCGCGGCGAGCGCCAGCGGAAGCTCGCGCGCCTGCAGCTCGATGGCCTTGATCGCGACCCGTTTGCGCCGAGTCCCCTTTTTCTTCGGGGTTTTGGAGGAGGTGGCCATGGGTTCGCAGCTGGTCGCTTATAGCCGGTCGGGCGGGCGCTTGGTAACCGGGCAATCCGCAGCGCGATAGGGACACGGGTTGGCGTGCGATCGCTCGCGTGGAGGGGCTTCATCCAAAATTGGTAACAAAAACAATGGATTGCGCGAGCGAATCAACGCACCTCGACGCACAGTGGTGCCGGGCTACGCACTTCGTGCTCTACTCCCCTTGTCGAATGTGCAAAGATGGTTCAGTGTCCCCATTTAGTCACGTCTCGTCGACGAGGATCGGGGCGCGCGCTGCGGTGTTTCACAGCGCTGTCTCTTCAGTGTGACGACGGTCCGACAACAACACGCGGGTCAGCATGAAAGTCGTATGTGACGCCTGTCAGGCGAAGTATCAGATCCCCGACGAACGAGTCGAAGGCCGCAAGCTGAAGATCCGCTGCCGCAAATGCGGCGGCACGATCGTGGTTCGCGGCGACGGCGCCGACATCAACGCGCGTGCGTCGCTGCCGCCGAGCGCGCCGCCCGAGTGGCACGTGAGCATCGACGGCGAGCAGCACGGTCCGTATCCGAGCGAGCAGATGGCGAGCATGCTGCGCCAAGGCCTGCTCGCGTGGGACGCGCACGTGTGGCGCGAAAGTTACGCAGAATGGAAGACCGCAGGCGAGTCGGACACGCTGGTGCGCGCGGTCGCGGCGGCGAGCGACGACGCCCCGACCTTCGCCGCACAAGCCCCGACCGGACCGGGGTCGATCGACGACGCGCCCACGTTCTCGGCGCCGGCTCCCACCGGGCCCGCGGCCGCGAGCTACGTCGGAGACGAAACGCCCACGCGCATCGCGCCGCCTCACGCCGACGACCTGCAGCCATCGGCGCGCAACTCGTTTGCAGCGCGCTCCGCACAGCGCGCGGGCACCGCGTCGAGCCCGAACCTGCGAGCGGTGAGTCAGCCGCCGAACCTGCGCCCTTTGAGCCAACCGCCGCTGCTCTCGGAGTCGCGACCTCCGCGCGCCCGCTATTCGACACCGCCGCTCGGCTCTCCACAGCCGTTCACGTATGCGGATCCTCGCGTGGCGGCCAACGCCGCGCTCACCGGCGAACGGCACGAAGACTCGGTACTGTTCTCGACGCGCCAGAACGTCGCGCCGGCGGTCGAGCCCGTGGCGAGGCCGGGGTATGCAGCTGCCGAAGGCTCTGGGCTGATCGACATCCGCGCGCTCGCCGCGCTGGCACAGACGCAGAAGAGCAGCATGGCGCCGGCCCCCCTGGCGCCGACCAACGGCAAGAGCGCTCACCATCAGGACGACGTGCTCCGGATGGCCAACCAGACCGGAGCGTTCACGCGTCTCGACAGCCTGGCGCCCCTCGATCGAGCCTCGGTCGCACCGAGCCGTGCACTGCCGATCGCGATCGTGTCTGGTTGCGCGATGATCGCGATGGCCGGCGTAGCGATCGTGTATCTCTTGCGCGCGCAGCCGAGCCCTGGCGCGCAGCCCGTCGCCGTGAACGCGGCAGCCGTGGTCCCGGCGGCAGCGCCGTCGGTGTTGGCTCCGACCCCAGTCACGGAAGCTCCGAGCGTAGCACCGCAGCCCGAGCCGCCGCAGCCGAGCCGACCCGCCATGGCGGAGGCGGATCAAGAGCAACAGCCCGAGCCTGCGACGATCCGGGGACAGCGAGCCCGCGCCGAAGCAAAGCCAACCAAGATCACTCTTCCCGCGTCTACAGCCTCGCGCGGGCGCGTAGCGGCCCCCATCAAGGGAGCCAAGACCGCAGAGCCGAAGCAAGAGCCCGAGGTCGCAAGCACCGACAAGGGCAAGGCCAAGAAAGAAGCGTCGCCCTCGATCGACGACATGTTGGACGAGAACCCCAAGAAGCCCGCGCCCGTTGCGGCAAAGGCCGAGCCCGAGGGGCCCGACCCGCTCGCAGGCATCGAAGCGGCCGCCAAGTCCAAGGAAAAGCCGAAGACGCGCAGCATCGACGAGCTGCTGGACGACGCAATACCCGTGAAGGAGAAGAAGGCAGGCGGCGGCGCGGCCGAGGCCAGCAACGCGGCCCTGCCGGAAACGCCTTCGCGTGATCAGGTGATCGCGGCCATGCGCGACGTGCAAGCTGAGGTGCAAGCCTGCGCCGACGGCCAAAGCGTCGAGGTATCGAGCGCGAACGTGTCGATGACCATCTCGGGTGCAAGCGGCCACGTCTCGAGCGCGCAGGTGAGCGGCATCGGCGGCACGGTCGGCTCGTGCATCGCGCGCGCCGTGCGTGGTGCGAGCTTCCCCAAGTTCGCCAAAGCCCAGTTCAGCATCAACTTCCCCTTCAAGCTGAAGAAATAGAGAGTCGCCGCGGCGATTGCGTGCGCCGACGATGGGGGCGGTTTATACCTGCCGGCAGGGAGGCTAGGTATGTGGACGCACGCCAAGTCGAAGTTGCCCGCGCCGGGCGAAGCCTTGCCCGGTCGCAGTCAGCGTATGAAGGTGGCGGCGCGCCACACGGTCAAGGGGACGCCGATGCAGCCGCCCTGGGCCGGCGCCGAGCTCGCGATGTTCGGGCTCGGATGCTTCTGGGGCGCGGAGCGCAAGCTGTGGCAAGCACAGGGCGTGGTGAGCACGCAGGTGGGCTACGCCGCGGGGCTCACGCCGAACCCGACCTACGAAGAGGTGTGCAGCGGGCGGACCGGCCACGCCGAGGTCGTGCGCGTGGCGTTCGATCCACAGCAGACCTCGTATGCCGACCTGCTGAAGTTGTTCTTCGAGAGCCACGACCCGACGCAGGGGATGCGCCAGGGCAACGACGTGGGTACCCAATACCGCTCGGGGATCTACGTGTACGGAGATGATCAGAAGCGCGCAGCGCTCGCGACGCGCGATGCGTACCAAGCATTGCTGCGCGAGCGCGGCTACGGCGCGATCACGACCGAGATCCTCGACGCGCCCGAGCTCTACTACGCCGAGGATTACCATCAGCAATACCTCGACAAGAATCCCGACGGCTACTGTGGCCTGGGCGGGACCGGCGTGAGCTGTCCATCCGGAATCGTGAAGAGCGCATGAGTCAGGCCAAGGAGCGGCCACTGCAAGGCCTGCGCGTGCTCGACCTCTCGCGCGTGCTCGCGGGTCCGTACGTGGGTCGCATGCTGGCCGACCTGGGCGCGGACGTGGTGAAGGTCGAGCCGCCCGAAGGCGACGTCACGCGCAAGTGGGGCAAGGTTCGCGCGGGCCTGTCCGGCTACTACACCCAGCAGAACGCGGGCAAGCGCGACGTCTGCATCGATCTACGCGCAGCGGGTGGTCCAGACCTGGTGCGCAGGCTCGTGGAGCGCGCCGACGTGGTGATCGAGAACTTTCGGCCGGGCGTGATGGCGCAGCACGGGCTCGATTTCGAACGCCTGCACGAGCGGAATCCGAGGCTCGTGATGCTGTCCATCAGCGGCTTCGGACAGAGCGGGCCCGAGGCGACGCGTCCCGCGTACGCGTCGGTGGTACAGGCCGAGAGCGGCGTGGTGCACCGCCAGGCCGCGCTGACCGGCTCGCCGCCCGCAGACCCGCGGATCTCGATCGCGGACATGAACGCTGCGCTGCACGGGCTCGTGGGCTTGCTCGCCGCGCTGCTCCTGCGCACGCGCACCGGGCTCGGCCAGCACCTCGACATCAGCATGCTCGAGAGCATGCTCGCGACCGACGACTACGTGCACCTCGCGCTCGACGGCGTGCGCGAGAACGACGGCGTGGTGGTCAACGAAGTC
>JBIOJD010000033.1:0-17456 GCA_044450485.1 Polyangiales bacterium
CGCGCTCACGCGCGAGCCGAGCACGAGCGTGGTGCGGCTGGTCGACCTCGACAGCGGTCAGATCCAGAGCCTCGAGCTCGCCGACACCGTGCCGCCGCCGCCCGACACTGGCGATATCGACGGCGGGCCGCAGCCGCCGCTGGCGCTCGACGTGAGCGACCTCGCGCTCGCGCCGACCGGCACGTTCGCGCTCGCGGTGGTGCGCAGCCTGAGCATGGTGTTGCAGATCCCAGTGCCACAAGGGTTCGCGGACCTCACGACGATCAAGAGCTACACCATCGCTGGCGAGCTCGTCGGCTTGGCCACGATCTCGCAGCAGGCCGACCGCGCGCTGCTCTACACCACGGCGGTCGACGTGGAGCGCATCACGGTTCTGCCGCTCGACGGCGTGACGCCATACAAGACGGTGGCGCTGCGCAAGACGGTCGAGGCTGTTGCAATCGCGCCCGACGGTCAGACCGCGTTGATCGTGCACAAGAAGGCCGTGGGTGACCCGAACCAGGCCGGCATCAGCGCGGACGACAAGCTCGCGCGCTCGTACGGCTACAGCGTGCTGCGCGTGCCGACCGGCGACGTGAAGCTGCAGGTGACGAGCAGCGCACCGGGCGCGTTCAGCATCGTGCCCGACGGCAGCTACCTGTTCGTGCTGTTCCGCGACGACGCCTCGGGCGTGCGCGAGGTGCAGAAGATCGAGGCCAAGAGCTTCCTCGTGCAGCCCATCGAGCTCGGCAGCCCGCCGATCTCGCTCGGCTCTGTACCACAGAGCAAGCGCATGTTCGTCAACCAAGACCACCCCGACGGCCGCATCACCTTCATCGACTGGGACACCAACCAGACTCGAACCGTGACCGGCTTCGAGCTCAACAGCAGGATCCGGGACTGAGACCGGATCAGCGCGGGTCCGGATGTACGGCATCTGCCGTCGCTGGAGACTGCGCCCCGGCGATGGCCGCGCTGACCGCGCAGCCCGCGCCACCGAGCACCGCACCATAGAGCCCGACTCCACCGACGATCATACCGAGCACCGATGAGGACGGAAACCAGCTCGGCGGGCTGTCGTTCCACGTGAGCACGACCAGCGCGACGGTGCCTGCGATTGCGGACAAGCCCACACCGATGGTGGCGGCGATGATCGCGCGACCCCGAGCGCCGGGCTTCCACTGCTTGGTGACGACGAAGCCTCCGATGAACGGGCCGAGCGGTCCCGTCACCAGATGGATGAGCGGTGGCATCAGGCAGCCGAGCGCGATGGCGAGCCCGAGCAAGCCCGCGAGCAGCTCGCGTCCGATGTGGCTCGCCTTCGATTGTGACGGGGACTCTTCCATCAGCCTTGGTCTTCCTTTGGCGCTCGTGCGGCGCGCATCGCGGCTGGGCGCAGCACGGTCGGCAGCCACGAGCTTGGTCGTAGCACGCGCTCGCGCCGGCGCTCCTCCTCCAGGTGTCGCCTTCTGGCCTCGAGCAGGTGCGTGAGCGTGACCAATCCGACGAGCTGTCCGGGCGCGTGGCGCGCCACCACGGGCAGCTCCGTGTGCCCGCTCTCGGCCATCCGGTGGACGATACGGGTGAGCGTCTCGTCGGGATGGGCAATCACGCACGTGCCCGCCGAGATCTCGTCGAGCTGGCTTGCGGGGAGCTCGACCAAGGCTGTTTGCATCACGTCGCGCGCGAAGAGCACTTCGAGCGGATCGATCGCGTACTCACGGCTCACGTGGAAGCCGCGGCGGGCGACCTTCTCGGTCAGGATCGAGCGCCGCATGGTGAGCACCGTGAACGCGTGCGCCACGGTCGACGCCACCAGCAGCGGCAGCAAGACGTTGCGGTCTCCGGTCAGCTCGGTCGCGAACACGACGCCGGTCAGCGGCGAGCGCATGGTACCGCCGAGCACGGCGCCCATCGCCACCAGCGGCCAGAAGCCGGTTCCCTCGTCCGGGAGCCACGGCGCTGCGAGCCCGCCGAGCGCGCTGCCGATCATGAGCAACGGAGCGAGCACGCCGCCCGAGGTCCCGGAGCCGAGAAAGATCGCCCAGATCGTCCACTTGACGACGACGAGCTGCAGCGTCTCGTGCACGGAAAGCGTGCCCCGCAACAGCGCCTCGATCGTGTCGTAGCCCACGCCGAGGGCGCGCGGATAGATCAGCCCGCCGACGCCGACGACGATTCCGCCGAGCGCCGGCCACCACATCCAGTGCAGTGGCAGGCGCTTGAACAGATCCTCGGACGCGTACACCGAGCGCGTCATCAGCCAGGCGAGCGAGCCCGCGAGCAGACCGACGACGATGCTCGCCGCGAGCCCGGATGCGCCGACGAACGCCCGGTGCGACGGCACCGAGAACAGTGGGCCCGCCCCGAGCAGCGGAACGCGCACCAGCATGGCGGTCGCGCTCGCGAGCGACACCGGTACGAAGCTGCGTGGCTTGAGCTCGAAGAGCAGCAACTCGACCGCGAGCAGCACCGACGCGATCGGTGCCGAGAACGTCGCGGACATGCCCGCGGCCGCGCCTGCGACCAGCAGCGTCTTGCGCTCCGCCGCCGTCAAATGGAAGAGCTGCGCGATCATCGAGCCGAACGCGCCCCCGGTCATGATGATCGGGCCTTCCGCGCCAAACGGCCCGCCCGAGCCGATCGAGATCGCGGCCGAGATGGGCTTGAGCAACGCGACCTTTGGCTCGACGCGGCTGCCGCGGGTGAGAATCGCCTCGAGCGCTTCCGGGATGCCGTGGCCGCGGATGCGGTCGGAGCCGTAGCGCGCCATCACTCCGATGATCAACCCACCGGCGACCGGCACCAACGCCGCCAGCAGGCCCAGCCGGTTCTGCGCCGGCGACACGAAGGCCGTGCTCAGGCGCTGGTAGAAGAAGAGGTTGGTGAACAGCCCGATCAATCGGAGCAGGGCGAGCGCCACGACCGCGCTCATCGCGCCGATGGCGATGGCGAGCCCCGCGATCGACAGCATGCGGGGTGTGGCGGTGAAGTCGCCGAGCTCGTCAGGCACGTGTGGGCTCGCGTCGATCGTCATGCGCGGCTCCGCTGGCTTGCTGGCTCGAGCGCGTGGCCGAGGACTTCTTCGAGCGCGGCGACCAGCGTCGGTCCGGCGGACGACAGCTCGGCGCGGTGCGCGATCGACAGCTTGCGCAGCAAGCGCTCGCCCTGTGCGCTGACATGGACGAGGATCTCGCGGCCATCTTCGTCGCTCGGCCGACGCTGAGCCAGCCCCGCGGCGACCAGCCTGTCGACCAATCCCACGGTGGTGTGGTGCTTGAGCTGCAGCCGCTCGGCCAGCACCGAGATCGAGGGTCGTCTTCCTTCCGGCAGACCCTTGAGCGCGAGCAGGAGCTGGTGTTGCTGGGGCTCGACCCCGGCCGTGCGCGCTTCGCGCTCGCTGAAGGTGAGAAAGCAGCGGATTTGATGCCGCAGCTCGGCCAGCGCGCGGTAGTCCAGCTCGCGCTCGGAGTCCTGCGTGCCAGCAGGGTTTGCCGTTGCAGGCTCGGGGCGCCGCGACCGGGCAACCATATCGTGTCGCGATATAACGGTTGCGAGCGCGGGGGTCAAGGAGGAGCGCGTTGGAACACCCAGGGGGGATGTAGTCGGGTGGCTACTCGCCCCGCTCCTGCAACCGCACCCTCCCACCCCAGTTGCGCCGAGAACGATGATTCACGCCGCCGCTTCGAGGCGGGCCGGCCAGTCCGGCATACACTAGGGAGCGATGGGCGGAAGACCGAGCACGGGCCCGCCGGGAGGGCGCGAGGGCGAGCCACGCTCGGAGCCGAGCGCTGAAGCCTCGCCTGCGGGTGCCGAGCCCGCCGCCGACCCGTTGCTCGGTAGGCTGCTCGACGGCCGCTATCGCGTGATCGAGCAACTGGCCGAAGGCGGCATGGGCAAGGTGTACCGCGCGGAGCATCTCGGCCTGCACAAGGAGGTCGCGCTCAAGCTGGTGAGCGAAGGCGAGGGCGCGAGCCCGGATCATGCGCAGCGTTTCTTGCGCGAGGCGCTGCTGACGTCGCGCATCGATCATCCGAACGTGATTTCGGCGATGGACTACGGCACGTTCGACGACGGCACCGCCTACCTCGCGATGAACTTGGCCAACGGTCCCACGTTGGCCAGCGTGATCGAGGCCGAAGGCCGCATGCCGTGGCCGCGCGTAGCGGAGATCGGGGCGCAGATCGCCGATGCGGCAGCTGCCGCGCAGGCGCAAGGAATCGTGCATCGCGACCTCAAGCCGGAGAACGTGATCCTGCAGCCGCTGCCGAACGGCAGCGAGATGGTCAAAGTGCTCGACTTCGGAATCGCCAAGTATGCGCGCGACAGCCTGGCGCCGCCGGCGATGCGCAGCGCGCAGAAGGTCACGCGGGTCGGAACGGTGGTCGGGACGCCGGGGTACATGGCGCCCGAGCAAGCCGTAGGCATGCGCGCCGATCACCGATCGGACCTGTACTGCATCGGCGTGTTGATGTGGGAGTGCGTGGTCGGTCACAAGCTCTGGGACTTCGAGGACGTCCAACAGCTCTTGACCACGCAGCTCAGTCAGCCGGCGCCCTCGGTGCGCGACGCGAGCGGCGACGAGACGATTCCCTACGCGTTCGAAGGCCTCGTTGCGAGCTTGCTCGCGACGCGGGCACACGAGCGACCGGACAGCGCGATCGAGGTGCGCGACGCGCTGCGCGTGCTGGTGGAAGACGCGCGGCAGAACGATCTCATGCCGACGTTGCCACCGCGACCGCGGCCGGTAGTCGAGCCGCGGGCTTCGCAGATGGCGGTCACGCTCGACTTTCGTCCTGCTGGGCGTGTGCTCGAGGCCAATGCGCAAGCGATCGGCGAGCCCACGAGGGTGCTCGGCGTCGCGTCCGATCCGCGCTCGACCGAAGAGCTGAACGCCGGGGAGATCGAGCCGCGATCGCCCGAGGTCCAAGTGCTCGTTTCGGAGCCTCCGACGGTTCCGCGGCCGTGGAGTCGGCTCCCGCGCTGGGTGTGGGCTGTGGCGATCGGCGTCGGGTTGCTGTTGCTGGTGAGCACGTGGTTGCTGCGGGCTCCGCGCTCGCCGCACCGCGATGCTGCTGCGACTCTCGCGCGTCCGCAGGTGACGGGAGCGCCGGCCAGCAATCCGTCGAAGGGCAGCGCTGCGGAGCTCCCACGCAAGAGTACGGCTGGGACGGCTGAGGCGCTCCAAGCTACGGCCACGCGCGAGCCAACCAAGGTCGGCGCGGCTCCTCCGGTGGCGACGAGCGCTCCTGCAGCAGCTAGCGAGCCCACGGGGTCACGGCCGACGACCGTTACCCGCAGCGCCTTTGCGCGCCAGCCGCGCGGTCGTGCCTCAGCGGGTGGGGAGAGTGCCGAGCAGCTACGTGCCAAGGCCCGCGAGTACTTCGTGGCAGGCCGCTATCGCGAGTGCGCGACGCGCTACGAGCTCGCCGCCGAACAGGCGCCGTCGCATGCCGGCACCTATGCCGGTCTCGGCGCGTGCCAGCTCGCGCTCGGCGACAGCCGCGGCGCGCTCGTGTCCTACCAGCGCGCGATTCAGCTCTCGCCCGATAGCGCGGGCTTCTACGCTGCCCTGGGGCGCGCATACCTCACCGCCGGCGACCCAGCACGCGCGCGCGCTGCCTACAAGAAGGCCATCGCGCTCGACCCGCACAATCAGGCAGCTCAGGCGGCTTTGGCGCACCTCGAGCGCTGACTCCTCGATCACCGGAGGAAGAATTCGCGCTTGCGCCAATGATTCGATTAAGCCAGAAATATAGAAATATGAACGCGAAGCTCGAACACCATGCAGAGCAGCTCGGCGCGCTCGGACATCCGGCGAGGCTGTCGATCCTGCGCTACGTGGTGCAGGGCGGCACCGAGGGAACACCGGCCGGGGAGATTCAGGCGAGGCTCGAGGTCCCAGCTTCGACGCTCAGCCACCACCTGGACAGGCTTGCATCGGCCGGCCTGTTGAAGGCGCGCCGCGAGGGCACCTTCATCTACTACAGCGCCGACTACGCGCAGCTGAGAGGGCTCACGGACTATCTGTGGCAAGACTGCTGCAAGCGAGGGAAGGGCTGCTGTTGACCCGTGAACGCATGCCGCTGGCCAAGCGCGTCGCCGCCGAAGGCATCGGCACGGCATTCTTGCTCGCCACTGTGATCGGCTCGGGAATCATGGGCGAGCGCCTTGCAGGTGGAAACGTCGCGATCGCGCTGCTCGCGAACACGATCGCGACGGGCGCGGGGCTCGTCGCGTTGATCACGACGTTCGGTGGCATCTCCGGTGCGCACTTCAATCCGGCGGTCTCGATCGCGGACGCCAGCCAGGGCGGTCTCTCTTGGCGCGAGGTGCCCGTGTACGTCGGCGCCCAGATCGCTGGCGCGTTCGCGGGGGTGATGGTGGCTCACGTGATGTTTGGAGAGCCGATCGTTTCAGCCTCCCGACATGCGCGAACCGGAACCGCGCAGCTCGTGAGTGAATTCGTGGCAACCTTCGGCCTGCTCAGCGTGATCTGGAGCTGTAGCCGGAAGCGCCCGGAGACCGTCCCGCTGGCGGTCGGTGCTTACATCACGGCCGCATACTGGTTCACGTCGTCCACCTCCTTTGCCAATCCCGCGGTCACGCTCGCGCGAGCCGCGAGCGACACCTTTGCGGGCATCCGGCCAATCGACGTGCCTGGCTTCGTCGCCGCACAGTTGCTCGGCGCGTCAGCAGCAACCTGGCTCTTTCGGTGGCTGGTGCCGGGGAACCCGGCGGCAAGTCCCCCGGCTCAGTGACCGCTGAACACCATTTTGTACTTCGCGCCGGCGTTGGGATACTGGCCGTCGGACAGTTTGCCGGTGAAGGAGGTGTTCGAGTTCCAATACGTGTGAAACAGCACCGGATGGGTGTCGAACCAATTCTTGGCGTTGGCGATGTACGATGGACCGTCGGAGTTGATGCCCCACTCGGAATATGACGTGGGCTTGCCGTGCTTGGCCGCGAAGTCTTGGTGCCACTGCAAGCCATAGGTACGGCTGACCATGTAGCTCCACGCCATGTCTTGGTCCTTCGGATCCCACTGTGTGTTCCAGTAGAAGTCCATGCCGATCACGTCGACGTACGCGTCGCCGGGGTACGCGTCCTCCGGGTTCATGCCCTGGTCGCCCACGTTGACGTTCCATTCGATCACGAAGCGATCGGAGACCGAGCGAAATGCGGTGACGAAGTGCTGGAACGCACCGACGAAGTCCTGCGCCTTGCCGCCCTTGGCGGTCCAGGGAAACCAGTCGCCGTTGAATTCCCAGCCGGTGCGGATGTTGAGCTTTCCGTCTTGCGGCCGATAGGTCGAGAGCGTCATCGCGGCCTTGCGATAGTGATCGTCGTAGCTGCCCTTGGCGGCGTCGGCGAGCGTTGCCCCGGTCGGGATCAGCGGCACGGACCAGAAGACCTTGCGGTCGATCGCGCCCCACAGCCCGACAGCCCAGCCGACCGAGCCGTCGTAGTCGCTCCAGCTCGCGTTGCCGGTGTAGCCGAGAATGCCGTCGACCGGTCGACCGAGCCAGGTCTCGAACTGCTGCACGTCGGCCACGGAGTTGCCGCAGTAGACGCCGAGCAGAGGTCCGCTGCTCGTGCCGGCGTCGTTCTGTGCTCCAGCGTGCGTGCCCGCGTCGCTGGCCGCGGCGCCGGCCACGCCCGCAGCTCCCGTCGTGCCCGCTGCGCCCGCCGTGCCGCCTACGGCAGGGTGGCCGCCCGAGCCGGGTCCGGTGCCGCCGCTCCCGGCCGCGCCCGCGTCGCTCGACAGCGCTCCGCCGCCACCGGTTGCGTGCACGGAAGACGTTCCCCCGAAACCTCTGTGGTCCCGCTCGACGCTGGCGTGCCGCTCGCTCCAGCGATGGCTGGCGACGCCCCGGTGCCCGGCTGCTGGCTGTTCGATGCAGGCTTGGCCGAGCCGCAAGCGGGGAGAGCCACCCCCAAGCATACCCAAGCGAAACCTGCGACGCTGACCTGGCTCAGCCGCCGTTCCTGCGATGCGCGTCGTATTGCCGGCATGATTCTCCTCACTCTCACGGCGTAGGCGCCGCAAGTGAGGCGAACGGCTCAAGAAACGGACGTCGACCCGCGGGTCACGGACACATGGGCTTCGCCTCGTCGGCGCCGTTCTTGCAATCCATGACTCCGTCGCAGAGCTTCGTCGTCGGTACCGAGGTTCCGTCGCCGCACGGGAAATCGGACCCGCACAGCGTTTCGTCGGAGCCGTCTTTGCAGTCCTTCACGCCATCGCAGAGCTTGGTGATCGGCACGTTCTCGCCACTGGTGCACGGGAAATCGCAGCTCATCTCGTCGCTGCCGTCCTTGCACGCGAGCTTTCCGTCGCAGCGCTGCAACGGCGAGTAATTGCCCATCCCGTCGGTGCACGGGATGCACACCATCTCGTCGAAGCCGTCCTTGCAATCCTGCACGCCGTCGCACAGCTTGGTCAGCGCGACCGTTCCGCCCGAAGGACAGCCGAAGGCATTGAGCGAGGCATCGCCGCAAGCGAGCTCGTCGCTCCCGTCGGGGCAATCGTTGGTTCCGTTGCACAGGGCGGTGTAGGGCACGTGCGCTCCGCTCGTGCACACGAAATCGGGCACACTGCTCGCGTCGAGCAGCAGGCCGCTCGCGTCGAAGCCCAGGCCGGCCAGGCCCCCATCGCCCAGCCCGCTCTGCACGGCGCCCGCGTCGTCCTTGCGCGCCGTCGGCGCGCCCGCGTCCTTCGCCGACACGCTGCCCTTGCCCGCGCTCCCCTTGCTCGAGCTCGCGGCGGACGCGCAGCGTGCGGCATCGCCCAGCTTGCGGCAGTCGAGCTGCATGTCGTGCATCGCATGGGTCGAGACCGTACCGTCCGCGAGCGTCAGCGCTTCCTGCATCGCGATCGTGAACGTCTTGTTGCACAGATCCTTGCAAGCATCCGGCTTGGTCGAGAGCTGGAAATCGAGGTGAGCAGGACCGCTGCTGCTCGCGCTCACCGGCACGTCGAAGTGGTCGCTCGCGCCGTCGAATTGCATCAGCACGCTTTGTGCGGGGTTGGTCGCCTCGTCCGCATTGTCCACGTCGAGCGGCATCAACGTCGAGCCGCCCGGAACGAGCGGGTCGGTCGCTTGGGGCAGCAGCATCGCGATCTGATTGGACGCATCGGGCAGTCCGCCGGGCTTCACCTTGCCGCCCGCGACCACGAGCGAGCGCATCAGCGCTTGCGCCGCAGCTGAGGCGCTGTCGGCCGTGGGAAGGCTCGTGCGACCACCCCCGGAGCACGCGGACGAGCACAGGATGAGCGAGAGCATCGCGAATCGGAGGTGCATCGGGTCAATCCTTGGCATCGGCCTGCAGAGGTGAGCGCGAGCGATCATACACAACGCCGGGCCCTCCGCGCATCGGGGCAAATGCTTGCTGACCGGCGCCGCGCAGAGCCGAGCGGACCAAAATCACGAGCAAGTACAGCACGAGCGCGTTGCGCAGGTTGAGCACGAGCACCATCCCGGGCGCAAAATGCTGAAGCGCTTGGTACGCGCGCGGGTAGAGCACTTGACTCAGAGCCGCCGCCAGCAACAGCACTCCCCCAGCGCGCGACCGGTCGCGCGCCATCGCGATCCACGCGAAGGGTGCGAGCCAGAGCAGGTATTGCGGCGAGAACACCTTGTTCGTCAGCACGAACGCGCACAGTAGAATGCCGAGCCAGCTCGCGGGTCGGCCCGAGCGCGAGCGAACAGCCGCTACCAGCAACGCGCTCGCGACCAACGCGAAGATCACTGGGGCGGCTTTCGCGCACGCGTCTGCGAGCGGCGACGCGAGATTCGCAGAGCCGTACGACAGCACGACCTGCAGCGGGCTACCGAGAGCGTGGGCGATCAGCAAGAGCCCGCCGTAGCTGGTCTCGATCTGCAGGCCGCGCGCTGCATGGTAGCGATATGCGGCGAGGTAACCGTCGCCGAGCAACCACACGCAGCCGAGGTGCACCGCGGAGACGAGCAGCGCCGCGCTCCCGGCATGCGCGGCGATGAGAGTGGCTCTATCGATGCGTCGCGAGAGCCAATAGGCGATGATCGCCGCGGGGATGGCGAGCACCGGGACGATTTTCGTCATCACGCCGACGCCGGCACACACTCCCGCGAGCGCAGCCCATCGCAGCGCAACGCGGCTCGGCGCGGGCAGGCTGCGCTCGACGCAGAGCACGGTCACGAGCATCAGCGCGGTCACCACGTGATCCATGCGCGTGGCCACGAGACCGCCCAGGCAAAAACAGAACGCGAGTGACGCGCGCAGCAGGCGTACGAAGACGGCGCGCTGTGCCGTCGGGGCCGCGCGTGGCCCCGCTGCCAAGCGGCTTGCCAGCGATAGGTTCAGCACGTGGATCGCGAGCAAGTACAGCGCGATGAAGAAGCGGTAGGAGACGTACGACGAGCCGAACAACGCCGGCGGCAGCATGCCCAGCACGAGCGCGAAGGGCGGGTACTCGAGCAGCACGTCCCGATAGGGCCAAGGTCGAATGCCGCGGGGCACCGTCACAGGCGCGCCATGCTTGTGTGTGAGGTAGTCGAAATCTGCGCGACCGTGCAGAGTCAGCTCCGCGTACTCGCGGTACAACCTTTCATCGTCGCCCGTTCGGTAATAGGCGCGCAGCAATCCCAGCGCGCCCACGGTGCGATAGGTTGCGGCCACCCCGAGATTGCCTTGCTGCGCGACACGCGGGCGGATCTCAGCCCACTCGGCGGGCGTGTAACCGACCTGGTAGAGGCCGAGAAACAGCAGCGCATGCCCGAGCAACCACGGCCACGCTGCAGCGCGCGCACCGACCTCCTCCGCGCTCCGTCGACCGCGCGCCGGTGGTTGCGGCTCTGCATGCATGGGCAGGCCGCGTTGTATCAGAACCCCGAGCCTACCGGCTCAGCCAACGACTAGCTGGCGCCCGCGTCGGGTCCCGGATAGCAGATGCAGGCAAGCGAGTCCCATGTGCCGTCGCTCTGGCACGTCGTGATTGCGACCCATCCGGGTTGCACGCACGCAGCCAAGCCCTGGCGGCACGGATCCGCGGCCGAGTAGGGAATGCTCCGCAGGCCTGGCGTGCACACCATGGCCGCGTCCGAAGCGGCGTCCGTCGGGCTCGCAGCATCCAACGCGCTCGCGGTGTTGGATCCGCCGTCGCCTCTGGAGGCGCCACCGACCACCGAAAATCCGCCGCCGCCCGGGGCCATCGGAGCATCGCTGTGGGGCGCTGCACATGCGACGGCGACCGTCGCGGCAAAGGCCGCAACGATCGCGCATCGAGTGCGTGAGCTACTTGGACCGCGCGGCTCAGTGGCCGGCGTCTTGGCCTCCGGTGCCACCCGTACCTCCGGTGCCACCTGTACCACCGGTGCCACCTTCGCCTCCAGTGCCGCCCGTGCCTCCGGTGCCACCCGTGCCTCCGGTGCCGCCCGTGCCTCCGGTGCCGCCTGTGCCTCCGGTGCCGCCCGTGCCTCCGGTGCCACCCGTGCCCGCGCCGCCGGTGCCCATGCCGCCGGTGCCCATGCCGCCGGTGCCCATGCCCATGCCACCGGTGCCCCTGCCCATCCGACCGCCGGTGCCCATGCCCATGCCACCCATACAGATCTGCGGGAACTGCTGGCAAATCATCTGGATGTTGAAGCCGCCCATGCCTCCGGTGCCCATCGTCATGCCGCCCGAAGAGCCGCTGGTGCCCGTCCCGCCGGTCCCGCCGACCGTGGTGCCGCCCGTGCCCGTGCCGAAGCCGGTGGAGCCCGACGCGTAGCCGCCCGTGCCGCTGTAGGCGCCGCCGGTTCCGGTGCCGCAATTACACGCCGTGACAGCGGTGCCGTTGGCGTAGCAGCTCGTGCCGACCCCGCCGCCTGCACAGGTGCACGCGTAGGCCGTTTGGCCCGCTGCACAGCTCTGCTGGTCGACCGAGGTGGTCTTTCCGCCGCAGCCGATCAGACTGAACGCGGCCAAACTTGTCGCAATCATTGAGCTTGTTAGCCAGACTCGCATCACACACTCCGTTTTGATCTCGTCGTCCGCTCGGGACCGGCCCACCAGGGTCCGCACCTTGTGCTCTAGAGTGGGCGCCAAGGGGAATTGCGGTCGGAAGGAAAATCGTCACCGCCCGGTCGATCGCGTGATCCGTTCGACGGCGCCGGCTCGCGGCGTTGTATCACGCGCCCGGGCGCGTTCGGGCGATTTCGACGCTCCCGCGAGTTCGGGGGGCTCCGTGCGTCGCCCCGCCGCATCAAGGCTTCGATGGCATTTGCGAGCGCGGACGCTGACAGGATTGGACTGTCGCGCAGCGGCGGTGCTCGTCTGCGCGTGGCCTGCGTTCCGCGCAATGAAAGCAGCGAAGCGCTCGCCTCGTTCAGGCTGACTCGAGCGAACTTATCATTGGTAGATGTTTCCGATTCGATGTGACATGCTGCCGCCCGCGGTGGCGGGGCCGCGAAACCTAACAACCTCCATTCCCTCCGAAGGAAACCATGCCCAGAAAGAAGAAGGCAGGACGAACAGGCCCCAACAAGACCGCATTCGTGCTCGGATTGCCGCGTACGACTCCCGCGAGTGAAGTGGTTGCCAAGGCCAAGGCGCAAGGCATCGAGCTCACCGATCGCTACGTGTACGTGATCCGCTCGAAGGCCAAGGGCAAAGCAGGGAAACCATCAGGCCGCCGTGGTCGTCCGCCCAAGGCTGCGGGCGCGAAGCCCGGTCCGAAGCCGAGCAACAGTGCGTCGCATCTAGCCACCCAGTTCGTGGACGCGGCGTTGGATCTCGGTCTGCATCGTGCCGAGGAGCTGCTCGGCAGCCTGCGCGCGAAGCTCCGCCACGCCATCGGTTGAGGGTTGAGGTATCGGGGAGGGCACGCGCCCTCCCCGCCCTGCCGGCAAAGCCGTCAGGGTCCCACCCCACCGCGAGGTTCGCTTCGCTCACGCGTCAGCGCGCTGGGTTACGCTTGTTTGCGGAAGGATATGGCTCGGGCCTCCGGGCCAACCGCAACGGCTGCAGCCGATAAGAGCGACACGCATAGCGCGAGCAAGCCCATGGCTTTGGCATACGTGAGCTCTTCCGCGAGCAGGGCCTCGAGATAGGTCACGCTCGCCGAGCAGAGCACGCCGAGCTGATAGGCAAAGCCGGGAAAGAAGCCGCGCACGGCCGCGGGCGAGAGCTCGCTCAGGTGCGCTGGCACCACCCCCCAGGCGCCCTGCACCATGAACTGCATCGCGAACGCGCCGACGGCGATGAGAGGTGTGCTCGGCGCGAACACCCAGAGCGGCACCATCAGCGCCGCGCCCACGGCGGCAGTCGCGATCGCACGCTTGCGCCCGTGACGATCGGAGAGCCACCCGAAGGTCAGCCCGCCCGCGATGGCGCCGAGCATGGAGATCATGGTGATGACCGCCGCCTGGCGCGGAGAGAAGTGGCGCTGCTCCTTGAGAAATGTGGGGTACATGTCCTGCGTGCCATGCGACATCAGGCCGAGCACGGCGATCAACACCACCAGGTAGGCGAAGAGCTTGAGGTGGCCCTTGACCGCGCGGCCGTAGCTGCTCCAGTCGGAGAGCTTGTGCTCCCGCCACGCGTCCGACTCCTTGACCTTGGCCCGCACGAAGAGGGTGAGCAGGGCGGGTAAGCCTCCAACGATGAACAGCACGCGCCAGCCGAAGGCGGGAAACACCGTGTAATACGCCAGCGCGGCCAACAGGTACCCGACTGCGTAGCCTTCTTGCAGTACGCCCGAGAGCAGGCCGCGCAGGCGGACGGGTACGGCTTCCATCGCCAGTGACGCGCCCACGCCCCACTCGCCACCCATCCCGATGCCGAAGAGCAACCGCAGCACGAGGAAGCTCGTGTAGGTCGGCGCCAGGCCCGACAGCACTTCGATCACCGAGTAGAACACGATGTTCAGGATCAGCGGCAACCGCCTGCCGTAACGGTCCGCCAGGAGCCCGAACAGAACCGCACCGATCGGGCGCGTGAAGAGGCTGGCCGAGACCGCCAGCGCGATCTCGGGGCGGCTGCGGCCGAAGTCCTTGGCCACGGCGTCCAGCGTCATGACCAAGATGAAGAAATCGAACGCGTCGAGGGTCCAGCCGAGAAACCCTGCGAGCAGCGCGTTGCGCTGGTTTGCGCGCTCGGCCGGAGTCGTGTCGCCGCTCGTCTGGGCAGGCTCGCTCATGGATCAAATCGCAGCGTCTACGTAGCGCAGTCGATGCGCAATTGGTACGGACGTGGCCTCACTGCACTACCAAGCGCGCAGCAACACGACCTTGAGGTAATCACCCTCCGGGAAACCGAGCAGGCGCGGGTGATCGGCCGGGGCCCCGGTGCGCTCGAGCAACTGCAGCGTGCGTCGCGCCCGCCGCGAGCCTTCGCGCAGGCTCTGCTCGAAGTCGTCGCGATCGACGTGGCTCGAGCACGAGGCAGCCAGGTACAGCCCGCCCGGCGCGAGCAGCTTCAAGGCGGCGGTGTGCAGCGCTGCATAGCTCTCGAGCGCGGCCGGCTTTGCGGCTTCGCTCGGCGCAAAGCTCGGTGGGTCGGCCACGATCAGCTCGAAACGCGCTCGCTGTGCGCTCAGGGCTTGGAGCTGCTCGGGGACGTCGGCCGCGCACAGTGCGTGCCGCGCCGGGTCGAGGCCGTTCGCTTCGAAGCTCTTGCGCGCCAGCTCGAGCGCCGGTGCCGCGCTGTCGACGGTGGTGACGTGGCTCGCGCCGCCGAGACCCGCGGCCACCGAGAACCCGCCGGTGTAGCCGTAGAGGTTCAGGACGCGCAGTCCCATAGAGAGCTCGCGAACGCGGCGTCGCGACTCGCGGTGGTCGAGAAACAGTCCCGTCTTCTGTCCGTGCCACAGGCTCGCGCACAGCTTCATCCCATGCTCTTCGACCACGATTGGATCCGCGGGCGCGTCGCCCCAAGCTTGCGCCACGCGCTGCTTGCGCTCGCTCCGCGAGCGAACGAGAAGCCCTGCCATGCCGAGCACCGCCAGCGGCTTGCGAAGCCACTCGCATAGCTGATCTTGCCATGCGCATGCGGCCGCGCCGTCGAGCTGCAACACCGCGAAGTTGCCGTAACGATCGCAGACCATGCCCGGCAAGCGGTCGCCTTCGCCGTGGAGCAAGCGGTAGGCGTCAGTCGCGCCTGGAACGACCCGCGCGCGCAGCACGAGCGCCGCTTCGATGCGGCGCTCGAAGAAGGCGACGTCGAGCGGCTCGTCGCGGGTCGTGAAGACGCGCACGCCGATCGGCCCCGCCTCGGCCAAGCCGCGCGCCAAAAAGCGCCGCGACTTGTCGAGCACGGTCACGACCTCGCCGGGCTCTGCATCGAACGGGTCGAGCGCATCGCGGTACAGCCACGGGTGGCCCGCGTGCAGCGCACGTGCCAGCGGCTTGCGAAGGTGCAGGACTCGAGCGCCGCGCGGTCTCACTCGGCCGTGATGTAGCCGGGAGCGCGCGGCGCCACAAGGTCCCGGCCGCGGTCGCGGTCGGCGTTCTTCCATGCTAGGTGGACCGCAGATGCCGACCCTGAGCGTCAGCAGCGCTGCGTTGTTCGGCACGATCGTCCTGTCGTTCCTCTGGCTCGACCTGCACACCCACAAGGGCGACCCGACGGTGACTGCGGGCAGCGCTCTCAAGTGGTCGCTGCTGTGGATGTCGTTGTCGCTGCTGTTCTGTGGCTACCTCGGGATGCGCTACGGCAGCGACAAAGCATGGTTGTTCTTGACCGGGTACGTGCTCGAGCAATCGCTGTCGGTCGACAACCTGTTCGTGTTCATCGCGATCTTCGGCAGCTTCGCGCTGCGCGACGCGCATCAGCATCGGGTGCTGTACTACGGCATCCTCGGCGCGATCGTGCTGCGCTTTCTGTTCATCGGCGCAGGCATCTCGCTCGTCTTCGCGGGCCGGATGAGCGAGACCCTCCACACGGCCGTCTTCGCCAGCTTCGGCTTGGTCGTGTTGTGGTCTGGCTACCAGATGTACCGCGCCCTCGGCAGCGACAGCTCCGAGCGCGAAGACTACACCGACCACTGGTCGGTTCGGCTCACGCGCCGTGCGTTCCCGATCCATCCGCGGCTCGAAGGCCGCGCGTTCTTCGTGCGCGAAGGCGGGCGCCTGAAAGCCACTCCGCTCTTCCTGTGCCTGGTCACGGTCGAAGCCTCGGACCTGGCCTTCGCGTTCGACTCGGTGCCCGCGGTGATCGCAGTCACACGCGAGCCGTTCCTAGTCTACAGCTCGAACATCTTCGCCATCCTAGGATTGCGTTCCCTCTATTTCCTGCTGGCCGCTGCGCGCAAGTACCTCTGCCATCTCGAGAAGGCCGTAGTGGCGATCCTGGCCTTCGTGGGCTGCAAGCTCTTGATCGAGGCCTTCCAGACCCCGATCGCGCGGCTCCTCGGTCGGCCGCTCGAGATCTCGGCCGGCGCGAGCTTGACCGTGGTGTTGATCGTGCTCACCGGGGGAGTAGCCGCGTCGATCTTGTTCCCGGAGCGGGAAGGGCGCGAATGAGCGGACGCCTGGCGACGGGCGTTGTCACCGCGAGAGCGCCAGGCGACGCAAGAACTCCGCGGCAAGTGCGCGGTCCAACTCGGGTCGGAAGTGCCCATCTGGGATGAAGGTCCGCGCGTCGCTCGGCGGCGCAAGCTCGTGGCTGCTCAGGAACTCGATCCCGTGAGCCTGTAGACGTGGACCGAGGGCGCGGTAGAGGTCGTCGCGGTAGCCCCTGTCGTTGAACAAGAGCACGAACGGCTGCTTTCCATCAGCGCGGGCAGTGCGCGCAAACTCCGCCAGCAGGGCGTCGGCCGTGTCCAGCAGACCGCCTGCGTTGGTGAATCCGCCCGCAGTGTGAAAGCGCTCGAGGAAGCGGTGTTGACTGCGCTGGCCTAGCGCACGCCTCATGCAACGGCCAATCAGGGAGTAATCCAATGGTCCCGCGTCGAACACCCATGGGTCGAACGCCTCGTCGTGGGCCTCGAGCTGTGCGCGGAACGCTCGGAAACGTGCGTCGTCCGCGAGCGCGCTCCGAAACTCGGTCAGCGACGTGATGTGTGGGTCGAGCTCGTCCAATCGCCCGTGGCGCATGCTGTAGCGAGGGTATGTGTAGGGCGCCGGGTGCTCGAAGGCATAGGTCATGGTCGTCAGCGTCATCAACATCGGTAGACTCGATGCCAGCACGCCCAGGACGACGATCGACGCTTCGTGCTTGTGCCGATCCTGCTCGTACAGCTTGAACGAATGCGACAGCGGTGCGCCGGGGCCACCCAGCAGACGCGGTTCGATGCGCGGGTCCATCTCCGCAGCCGCCGACAGGATGTGCCCGGTGAACGATTGGCCATACCCTGCGACCAGCATGTGGCCTTGCTGGGCTCGCTCTGGCTGGGGCTGGTCGGTAGGAGCCGCCAGCAAGCCGACCTGGGCCAGCAGGCTGGTGTGGGTATCGCGGCGGATTTGCCAGCGCAGCTTGCCCTCGGTGGACCTTCCGTACTCGAAGTAGCGCTGCAG
>JBIOJD010000034.1:0-17434 GCA_044450485.1 Polyangiales bacterium
CTCCTGGGCCCTTGAACGTCTACGTCTATCACCCAGAGCAGCGCAGCCAGTACGGCGACCACTTCTTCCCGACGGGCATGGTCCTGCCGAATTCGAGCATGAAGTTCGATTTTGGGCCGACCTTCGTCAGCCGGCCCGACGTGACGCCCGCGCTCGACCGCTGGTATTGCTACGAGTACATGGTGAAGGCCAACACGCCCGGGCAGCGCGACGGACGCATCGCCTTCTGGGTCGACGGCAAGCTCACAGCCGACTTCGGCAACCTGCGGTTCCGCGACGTCGCGAGCCTCAAGATCGATCGCTTCGGTCTCTCGTTCCACATCGGCTCGAACCCCAACGGCGAGGCGAAGAAGTGGTACGACGACGTCGTCGCGGCAACGTCGTACATCGGACCGGTCGCGCCGTAGCACCGCCCTTCTGGGCTGCTGCAGGCGTGTTCGGTTCTTGCGCATCCAATCGACCGCCGCCTCGTTGTGACGCGGCCTCGATCGATCCAAGTTTCGGAGCGCGATGCCGAACGAGCTTCGACACCACTTCGCGAAAGTCGACGAAGTGGACCTGCACTGGGCCGAGCTGGGTGAGCCCGGCGAGCGGACGCCGTTGGTGCTCATCCACGGCATGGCCGATTCGCATCTCACTTGGCACGGCGTTGCCGGAGAGCTCGCGCGCGACCGGCTCGTGCTGATGCCCGATCTGCCCGGCTGCGGCTTGTCCGGGCGGCCCAACGCGTCCTATCAGCTCGATTGGCACGCACGGACGATCGCGGACTGGCTCGACCAGCGAGGCTTGGCGTCGGTCGACGTGGTGGGTCACTCGTTCGGAGGCGGCGTCGCGCAGATGCTGCTGCTGGCGTGCCCGGAACGCATTCGGCGCGTGGTGCTGCTCGCATCCGGCGGGCTCGGACGCGAGGTCGGCTTCTGGCTGAAGTTCGCGACCTTCCCGCATTTCGTGGAGCACTACGGCCAGCCCTTCATGGCCTTTGGAACGCGACGCACGTTCGGACGATCGCGCGACGACCGGGCCCGGCGGTACGTCGATGCGCTTTCTGAGATGAACGCCGAGCGCGGCACGGCACGGGCCTTCTCACGGACGGTGCGCGACGTGATCAATTTTCGCGGGCAGACTCGGCACTTCCTGCAGCGCGCGCACGAAGTGAAAACCTTCCCACCGATGGCAGTCTTTTGGGGCGAACGCGACACGTTGATTCCGATCACGCACGGCCGAAGCTTCGTCGAGCGCGTGAACGGTGCCGTGTTCAAGTCCTTTCCGGATTGCGGACACTACCTACACCAAGAGCGGCCCTCGGAGCTCGTGAGCGCGTTGCGCGAGTTCTTGGATGCGCCCAACGCAACGCCCGTGAGCCTGCGTGCTGCTCCTGCGCCGCGAGCGTGGCTCTGAGGCCAGCTACTTGGCCGGGGCGGCAGCTGCCGCGGGCGCCTGCGCGCCTTGCCCTGCCGCAGCGGCCTGTGCCGTCGCGGCGGCCTGTGCCGCGGCGTCGTGCGCTTTCTGCTCGGTGGCCTTGGCTTCGGCGACGTTCTTGATGCCCTCGAGGCCGCGATCGAAATCGGGGCCCACGATCGAATCCATGTTGAAGAACAGACCGAAGAACTTGCCCATGAAGGCGACCTTGCCGTCCGTCGACCAAGTGACCTTGGTGTGGTCGCCGCTCGGTGCGAGATCGAAACCGCTGGTCGCGACCGACGGGAAAGGTTGGATGAAGTGCGTCTCCATCCGCAGCGCGTTGGGAGGCGTGCTCGCCGTGATGGTGGTCTTGCCCTGACCCACCTGCTGATTGCCTTGCCATATGTACACGGCACCGACGCCGCGCTCGGGGCCTTCGTAGGTCTTCTTCATGTCGGGGTCGCGCTTCTCCCAGGGCGACCACGCGGACCACGCCCGGAGGTCATCGACTTGCGCGTACACGACGTCCGCAGGTGCGGCCATCGTGGCCGAGCGCTCCACGTGATAGTGGTCCGGACGCGACGCCACGAACGCCGAGAAGCCACCGATGATCAGGAACAACACGAGCAAGATCTTCTTGAACATGGAGGACCCTTCCGCAGGTGGCCCGAGCGGGCACAACGGGCTCCTCGTCGCATGCCCCGGCGCAGCACGCAAGCCGTCGAGGACCGTTTCGAGCGACGCGTCCCCCGATGGCGACGAGCCGCGCCCGCGTGCTAGGTAGACGAGCCATGCCTGATTTCCAGTATCAAGAGCTACTTCCACTCGGCCACGACGACACGCCCTACCGCCGGCTCGACGCCGAGAGCGTGTCGACCGCGAGCTTCGAAGGCAAGACCATCGTCAAGGTCCAGTCCGAAGCGCTCACGCGGCTCGCAGCCGAGGCCATGCGCGACATCGCGCACCTGCTGCGGCCGGCGCACCTGGCACAGCTGCGCAAGATCCTCGATGACCCCGAAGCGTCCGACAACGACAGGTTCGTGGCGCTCGACTTGCTCAAGAACGCGAGCATCTCGGCCGGCGGCGTGCTGCCGATGTGCCAGGACACCGGCACCGCGATCGTGATGGGTAAGAAGGGCCAGCAGGTATGGACCTCGGGCAACGACGAGGAGGCGCTCGCACGCGGCATCTTCCAAACGTATGCGCAGAGCAATCTGCGCTACTCGCAGCTCGCGCCGCTCTCCATGTACGAGGAGAAGAACACCGGCACGAATTTGCCTGCGCAGATCGAGATCTATGCGGAGCCCGGCGATGCCTACAAGTTCCTGTTCATCGCCAAGGGCGGCGGCTCCGCGAACAAGAGCTTCTTGTACCAAGAGACCAAGGCGGTGCTGAACCCGAAGAGCCTGCGCGCGTTCCTCGATGACAAGCTGCGCACGCTCGGCACTGCGGCGTGCCCTCCGTATCACCTGGCGGTCGTCATCGGCGGCACGAGCGCGGAGCACACGCTCAAGACCGTCAAGCTCGCGTCCACGCACTATCTCGATGAGCTTCCCACGAGCGGCAACGCGCTCGGACGTGGCTTTCGCGATCTGGAGCTCGAAGCCGTCGTGCTCGAGGTTGCTCAGAAGACCGGCATCGGCGCGCAGTTCGGCGGCAAGTACTTCTGCCATGACGTGCGCGTGATTCGCCTCCCGCGCCACGGCGCGTCGTGCCCTGTCGGAATCGGCGTGTCGTGCGCAGCAGACCGCCAGATCAAGGCCAAGATCACGGCGGACGGAATCTTTCTGGAACAGCTCGAGGCCGACCCGGCGAAGTACCTGCCAGAAGTGCATGACGGAGAGCTCGAAGCGGGCGTGGTGAAGCTCGACCTCGATCGCATCGGCATGGCTGGATTGCTCGCCGAGCTGCACGAGCATCCGATCCGCACGCGCGTCTCGCTCACCGGCACGCTGGTCGTCGCGCGCGACAGCGCGCACCCCAAGCTCAAGGAGCGCCTCGACCGCGGCGAAGGCTTGCCCGACTACATGAAGAAGTACGCGGTGTACTACGCCGGACCTGCGAAGACCCCTGCTGGTTACGCCTCCGGCAGCTTCGGCCCGACCACGGCCGGCCGCATGGACAGCTACGTCGATCAGTTCCAAGCCGCGGGCGGCAGCATGGTCATGCTGGCCAAGGGAAACCGTTCACCGCAGGTCACCGAGGCGTGCAAGAAGCACGGAGGCTTCTACCTCGGCTCGATCGGCGGCCCGGCCGCGCGCCTCGCGCAGGACTGCATCACCAAGGTCGAAGTCCTCGAGTACCAGGAGCTCGGCATGGAGGCTGTATGGAAGATCGAGGTCAAAGACTTCCCCGCCTTCATCGTCGTCGACGACAAGGGAAACGATTTCTTCGCGCCGTTCCGCAAGGGATCGCTGCCGCAGGCGCAGTAGAACGCAAGCGCAGGCGAGAATCAGTCTGCGCGCTGCAGCCATTCTGAGCGCGAGTGATAAACGAGCTGGAAGCGCGCTGCGGCTTCCAGCTTGCCTCGCTCGCACACCACGGCTAACGTGCGGCTGGCAAGGAGGGTCACCATGCATCGAGCGATCGTGTGCGCGGGAGCCGTAGTCTGGCTCGCCGGTTGCGGCGGGACGGAAGCCAATGGAATGGCGAGCGGCAATGCGACGCAGCCGACTGGCAGCGTGGCAGCACCTACCGACATGACGCCTGCCGCGGCCGCGTCCGGCGCGCCCACGACGGTGATGGGGCAGGACTCCCCGCAGGTCATGCCATCGGCGCCGCAAGGCGCGTCGACCAACCCGAGCATGCCGACGACTCAACCGTCGTCCATGCCCGCCCAGAACATGCCGGCGATGCCAGCCGCATCGACGGTGCAGGGAATTCCGCCGCCCGACGGGTTCGTGGCGAACGCCATGGATCAGTGCGGCCTGCACACGAAGTGGCCCGGCGATCAGTACTGCATCTCGCCTCCGCCTCCCGACAAGGGCTTCCAGCTCCACATCGGGCCGTCGAACTACGACAATCCCGAGCCGGAGTACCTGCTGCAGGCCGGCGAGGAGAACGTCCGCACCTACACCGCGAGCTCGGGCAACGACAAGGACATCTACTTCTACGTGCGTCAGTACCGCATGCGCCCCGGTGCCCATCACACGATCGTGAGAGACACCTCGACTGGCCGGCGGCTCAGCGGCTCGGACGTGAATCAGGATCAGCCGGTCGGCGGCATCACCGCGCCGGAGAACGCCGGCATCGGGATCCCGCTGTCCGCGCATGCGCCGATCAGTGTGGACCACCATGCGATCAACACGACGCAGAACACACTGCTGCAAGAAGTGTGGGTCAACTTCTGGTACGTCGATCCCTCGAAGGTGACGCAGGCGACCAATTTGCTGTACGACCCGGGCGACGTCACCGCCACCATTCCGCCGGGCGCCGACGTCACGCTCGGTCCCTACAACTGTGACATCAAGCAGGCCGGCCGCCTGCTCAGCATGTTCGGTCACGTGCACGCGAGCGACGTGGAGTTCAGCGCGTGGCGCACGCGCGGCAGCCAGCGCGACCTGATCTACGACAGCTTTCACTGGGAAGAGCCGTTGTGGCTCGAGTTCACGAGTCTGGCCAAGAACGCGATGCCCGATACTGCGAACAAGGTCAACGGCGGATGGACCGGCATCCTCGACCTACAGGCGGGCGACACGTTGCAGTGGCAGTGCCACGACGTCAACCAGCAGACCACGACGTTGACCTTCACCAACCAGACCTACGCCGGCGTGATGTGCATCATCATCGGCGATCTCGTCGGCACCAAGTGCGAGACGCGCTCGCAGTTCGTGATCGATCCAAGCGCAGAGTGACGGACACGCGAGCGCGGACACGTACCGGACGGAGACTCGGAAACTCTGCACCTCGTCCTGCGTCGGCGAATCGGCGCAAGGGATGTCGAGGTCGGCGGTAACCGTCGTCGCTGATCTCGGCGTGTCCCGCTTGCTGTGATCTCGCCGGTGATGCGATGAGCATCATCGGTTGCATCTTGATGCGGCCTGGCCTAGACTGCATGCCATGCGGACGACCGTCGACCTCGACGAAGGCGTGCTGGAACGCGCGAAGCAAGTGGCGTTGAAGGAACGGAGAACGCTGGGCTCGCTCTTGAGCGAGGCCCTGGCAGCGTATCTGGGGAGTCACCGATCGAGTGCCAAAGACCCCCGCTTCGAGCTCTTGGTCCGCGGCAAGCGGCAGGGGCGCTTTCCGACCCCGGCAGAAGTAGCTGCGGTGGAAGACGCGGAGGAGCTTGCCGCGCTTGCCGTTCCGAGGACCAAGCGCCGTGCTGCTCCCTGACGTCAACGTGCTCATCTACGCGCATCGCGTGGAAGCGCCCGAGCATGCCCGCTACGCCGATTGGCTTCGCCGGATGGCAGAGGGCCCCGAGCCGTTTGGCCTTTCGGAATTGGGTGCGAGCGGTTTCGTCCGCATCGTGACCAATGAGAAGATCTGGGACGAGCCGACCACGACGGAGGACGCCTTGGAGTTCGTGGTGAGGCTACGCCGCAGGTCGAACGCGAGGCTCCTGACGCATGGTGCCGGGAGCTGGGACGTCTTCGCGCGGCTATGCTTGGCTGCCAAAGCCCGCGGCAAGCTCGTCGCGGACGCCTATCACGCCGCACTTGCGATCGAGCATGGCTGCGAGCTCGTGACTGCTGACGGTGACTTCGCGCGCTTCGCCGGGCTGCGCCATCGTCATCCTCTGGCGTGAGACGCGCGCTGTCATCGCCATGGATCGGCCGGGCGGAAACCGCTCGGCTCGACGATGACCCGTCCCTGCGACTCGACGTCACTCAGTACCATGGTGCGTTTTCGACTCACGGCTCTGGTTGTCCTGTTCTTGGGAATCGTTGCGGTTCGGCCGGCGCGTGCGGACGGCACGTGGACCATGGCGCCGCCCAATCCGACCACCGGCGGCCAGGCGTTCGGGCTGTGGCTGCTGACCGACGGGACCGTGCTCTCGCACGGGAGCGCGCTCAATCACTGGGTGATCCTGACCCCCGACAAGAAGGGGAGCTACGCCAACGGAACGTGGAAGTCGGTAGCGAGCAGCATGCACGCGCGCGGCGGTGCAACGCAGCACATGCTGAAGGACGGGCGCTTCTTCCAGGCGGGGGGCGAGTACGTCGACGGACCTGCGTGCACGGCCGCGTTGTGCAAGGGCACCGAGATCTACGATCCCGTCGCCGACGCCTGGAAGGAAGTCGCGCCTGGGACGTACGAGATAGCGGACACCGGCAGCGCAACGCTGTCCGACGGTCGCCTCCTGTACTCCAGTCGCTCGGGCAAGCAGACCATGATCTACGACCCGGTCATGGACAAGTGGACCGATGCTGCGCCGCTCCCGCTCATGAGCGGTGACGAGAACGCGTGGGCCGCGCTGCAGAACGGCGGCATCCTCGCGGTGGGCTACAAGAACGATGGCGCCGCCATCTACGATCCAGCCACCGACAAGTGGCAGCGCACCGGCCCCATGCCGAGCGGCTTCGACACGGGAGACACCGGCGGCATCTCGTTGATGTTCGACGGACGCGTGTACGTGTACGGGCTCGGGCAAAGCTACATCTACACGCCTGGGGCGACCGCTGCCGATCCAGGCACGTGGGCGCCGGGACCCATGTTGCTCAATGGCGACCGAGCCGAGGACGAGTACTCGGACACGCTGCCGAACGGCAAGGTGTGGGGCGGGCTGGTGACGATGACCTACGGCCCGGGCGTCGTGCTGCAGGAGTTCGACCCGACGACCAACACCTCGAAGTCGGCAACGCCGCCGCCCGACATGGGCAATCCCTATCCGATCGACTACGTGAACTTGCCGAACGGACAGGTGATGGTGACGGCGGAGCGCAACGACTGGATCTACACGCCCGACACTCAGCCGCAAGACGAGTGGCGTCCAACCGTGAGCGACGTCGCGCTCGACAGCGGCACGACGTACACGCTCACCGGCACGCAGCTCAGCGGGCTCATCAACGGCGCCGATGAAGGCGACGACATGACGATGGCCGAGAACTATCCGATCGTGTGGCTGACCGACGAGTCGGGAGACGTCTATTACTGCCGGTCGTTCGACTTCAGCACCATGGTGCCGAGCAAGGGCACCGCGCCGCAGACCTGCAAGTTCACCACGCCGGCGGGGCTTCCGAGCGGGTCGTACGAGCTGTTCGTGTCTGCGGTGGGCGTGGTGTCCAAGGATCCCTTTCCGTTCACGACAGGGGTCGGCGGTAAAGGAACCGGGACCGGCGGCGCGAGCGGTGCGGCTGGAGCGAGTGGCGCGTCGGGAGCGGGCGGCGCGTCAGGCAGCGGAGGTGCCACGGGCGCGGGCGGCTCGACCGGAACCGCCGGCAACAGCGGAAGCGGGGTGACGCTCAAAGGCGTAGCGGGCATGAGCGGTGCGGGTGGCGCAGGCAACGGCATGGCGACCGATATGAGTGGCGCGGGTGGCAAATCAGGTGCCGGTACCGGCAACGGCGGTGCGACGAGCAAGAGCGGCTGCGGTTGTCATCTCGCCTCGGGATCTTCGCCATCGGCGTTGGGAGCAAGCGTCTTGTTGCTCGGTCTCGCGGCTCTGCGAGCACGCCGTCGCGCGCGCCGCTGAACGCGAGCCGCCGGCCGCGCGCACGCGTCGCGTCCGCTCTGGTAGCTCACCCCGATCCCTGTTGTTTGGGCCCTGCTGTTAGGGGTTTTGGCCTCGTGCGCGCAAGACCCCCTCACGAAGCCGGCATTGCCCCCGCCGATCGGGCCGGTTACAAGATGGGGAGGTGGTGGCGCAGGAGGGAACGGACGCATGCTGAAGCAACAGTGGTGGATCGTTGTGGCCGTGGTTGCCGTGCTCGTCGGTTGCGGCGGAAGCAGCAAGAAGCCGGCAGCGTGTCCAACCGGCACAGCGGGAGCCAAAGTGTGCTCGGCACCTGATGGGGGAACCGCCGGCATGTCCGGCAGCGGTGGTACCGGAGGCAGCAGCTCGAGCGCCGGCTCGGCCGCCACTGGAAGCGGCACCAGCGGCAAGGGAGGAAGCGGAGGCACCGGGGGCAGCGGCTCGGGCGGCTCGGGCGGCTCCGGCGGCTCCGGCGCGAGCGATGCAGGTGGCAGCGGTAGCGGAGGCGGCTCCACGTTGCCGATGGACGGCAATCAGCTCTCGGTCTGCACGCACTTGCAAGGCGACTGCAACAAGGGCCTCGGCTGCACGGGGTACACCCCACCCGGACAAGGCTTCTGCACCAAGACGTGCACGATGGACGCCGATTGCATGAGCTTGAGCGGCGGAAAATACACATGCCCTGCAGGTGGTCTGTGCGTGCTCTCGTGCATGAACGCGATGGACACGACCTCGTGCCCATCCGGCATGACGTGTCAGGCGATCGCGGGCTTCCCCGGCGGCCCCGGCGGAGGGACGCCCACGTTCCGTTGCAAGTATCCGTCGCCGCCCGATGCAGGCATGATGATGACGGCGGGCACGACCGCGGAGTGGGCCAAGTGCACGGCGATGAGCACGGGCACGAGCGCCTGCGCGACGGGCCTCACCTGCGTCGGCACGGGCTCGAGCCCGAGCCGCACCGGCTTCTGCTCGAAGACCTGCGTCATGGACACGGAGTGCACCACGAAGCCGAGCAGCGGCACGATCGCGCCGACCTGCGTACCCAACGGCACGCGCGGCGCACAAACCTGCGCGCTGCCGTGTATGCCGATGGGCACCGGCTGCCCCGACATGATGACCTGCGTCGCCGGCACGATGGGCGCGCCCTCGTACTGCCAATATATGTAGGCTTGCTCGACCGGGGGGGGCGCCCTATCATCCCGCGGCTTTTGGCCGCAGATGAAGATCCACTTGCCGTCGCGGAGCCCCGCTGGGGTCGCCTGGAACAAGGACTGGATCCTGTTCTCGGCGTGCAACGAAGACACGAACAGCGAGCTGCGCGCGTTCGGCGGGCTCGCGGGAAAGCGCGTGTTCTGCGTCACGGCGAGCGGCGGGCGCGTGCTCAGTCTCTTGGTCGAGCGGCCCAAGTCGATCACCGCGGTCGATCTGAATCCGGCCCAGAGTGCCCTGCTCGAGCTCAAGATCGCAGCGATGCGCGAGCTCGACCACGACGGCTACTTGCGGTTTCTGGGGATTCGCGACGACGCGCAGCGCTTGCAGACCTACGCGCGCGTCCGCAAGCGCCTGTCGCCCGCTGCACAGGATCTCTTCGACAGCGCCAAGACTGCGGTGGAGCGCGGTATCTTGTTTCAGGGCAACCTCGAGCGCTACTTGCGGCGCGCGGCGATAGTCATGCGCCTCGCGCGGCCGCTCGGGTTGCACCGCTTGCTCGATGCGACCGACCTCGACGCGCAGCGCGCGTTCATGGACCGGCTGGAGACACCGCTCTACCGCGCCGTGACGCAGACCCTCGCGCGGCGCTCGATCTTGATGCGATTCTCGGGCGATCCCGGGTTCTTCCGTTACCTTCCGCCCGAGCTACCGCTGCACCTCCGCATCTACGATCGCATCCACGGCTACATGCGGCAAAACCTGCTGCGGGAGAACGCGCTGCTGCAGCTCGTGTTCTTCGGCCGGTACGTGTGGGAGCCGGCATTGCCCATCTACTTGCACGCGGACAGCTTCGCCGCGGTGAAGGCGGCGCTGGCCGACGTCTCGGTGAAGATCGTGACCGCCACCGTGGAGGACGCGCTGCGCGAAGCAGGCCCCGCCGCGTTCGACGCCTTCTCGCTTTCCGACATCTCGTCGTACCTCGACGACGACGCCCACCGCCGCCTGTTCGAGCACGTCATCGAAGCCGCGGCCCCCGGCGCGCGCGTGTGCTCGCGCAGCGTGCTGCACCACAGGCCCTTGCCGCCCGAGATCGCGAGACGGCTGCGCCGCGACACGACGCTCGAAACCGAGCTCGCCGTCAAAGACCACGCCTGCGTGCACGAGTTCGTGGTCGGCACCCTGAGCTGATGCGGGCTCAGGCCGCCGCAGCCGACGACGCCCGGCCCGCAGCACCGTTCCGAGCTTCGGCGAGCGCCCAGAGCGGGAATATCTTGAGATAGTTGTCGTAGTGAATCGCGCACGTGCGGTTGAACATGCCGGCGATGTGCTCGGGTGGAAAGCTCCCGTCGCCGCGCTGGCGATCGAGCAAGAAGCGCACACCGCGTTCGACGGCCGAGCTCTGCCGCCGGCCCGCGGCCATCAGTGCGAGCAGCGCCCAGGACGTCATCACCGCCTGGCCACTCTCCGCGTGCACGTAGCGTCGGGCGCGGCAGCTCTCCGCGAGCTCGCCCCATCCGCCGTCCGGGAGCTGCTTGCCGATCAGGAAATCCGCCGCCCGCTGCAGCGCAGGCTGATCGGTGTCGAGCCCTGCCGCGCGCAGGCCGAGCACGCCGAACCAAGTGCCGTAGGTGAAGCAAATCCCCCACGAGCCTTCCCACGAGCCGTCCTCGCGCTGCGCCGCGAGCAGGAAGTCGCGAGCTGCGTCGAGCGCCCGCTCGATCGCGGAGTCCTTGCGCCCCGGGTAGCGCGCGCGGAACGCGGCCAGTGCCTGCATGCACGCAGAGGTGCACTCCACGTAGGAGTAGTCGATCATGATCTCGCCGAAGCAGTCGGAAGGATTGAGCCGCTCGAGCCAGCGCGGTCCGCGCGTGCGCTCGTAGCTGGCCCAACCCCCGTCGTCGTTCTGCATCCCAAGCATCAGATCGACCGCGTCTGCCAACCGTTGCTCTTCGATGGGCTGCTTCACCCGCGGCGCGAGCTGCAGGCTCGCCTTGAGCCCTTCGGCGGTGCAATCGGTGATCGGCCAACCGTGCGGCCGGTTGGAGAACGGCCAGCCGCCCTTGGACGGGTCGCGGTAGCAGCCGGCGCGATCCTCGACATCCTCACGCACTTGGCTGCGATCGACGTAGCCGTGCGCGAGCTCGAGCATGTTGCCGATCGCGCGCGCGGCGGCTGACTCGACAGCCCCGGTCGCACAAATCGCCTGCGCGGCAAAGGCGGTGTCCCACAGCTCCGAGGAGTTGTAGCCCTGCATCTTGATGCCATCGGGGGCGTGATACAGATAGTCGGGCAAGCGCGACAGATGTCGTGTGAGCGGCTCGCTCTTGCCTTCGAAGAACCACACGAGGGTGTGGAACAGTTTGTTGACCGGACCGATGCAGATGAAGTCGGTGTTGCGGTCCTCGGCGCCGATCTGCGCCAGCACGAAGTCGAGCGCCCGAGCGCGCAGGCGCCGCGAGGCCCGCTTCTCGTACGCGAACAGCACGCGATTGACTGTGGTGAGCACGCCCGATCGCGGCGTGTAGCTGTCGGTAGCGGCCACGCGGCCACGCGCGGCCACCCAGTCGATCGCGTCGTACGGCTCGGCATAGAGCTCCGCACGCAGAGCAGCGACGAGCGGGCTCTCCGCGATCCGCGCGCGGCGGCCATAGAGATACGACATCGGCAAGTAGACCATCCGGCAGTGACACCACAGCCGCGACGGGTGCACGGGCAGCGACTCTGGCAACAACCACAGCTCCGGCGGCACCGGGTCGAGCCCCTCGTAGTCGTAGAGGTTGAGCAGCGCGAGGAAGAACTTGCACCACGATGCTGCCGCGAGCGGTCCGCCGCGCTCCGAGAACCAGCTCCGCGCGCGCTGCAGAGCCTCGTCGTCGGCCGACTCGCCAAGCAGACGCAGCGCGACGTAGCCGAGCACCGACGTGAACACGTGGCTGTCGCCCTCGATGTGCAGCCCGAAGCCGCCGTCTTGGTTCTGGTGCTTGCGCAGGTAGCGCACCATGCCGGCGCGGGTCGTGTCATCGAGGCGCAAGCCCACCGCATGGGCCACGCCCACGTACATTGGAAGCAAGAAGAGCGGGCCGCCGTAGTCGCCTTTCCAACAGCCCTCGGTGCTCTGGGTCGCAGCCAAATGACCGAGCGCGGCATCGACGGCTGCGCTGACACGCTGGCTCTGCGGAGGCTCGCCGCCGCGCGCGCGCGCTGCCTCAGTAGCCGCGATCTGCATGCCTGCCTCCCGCAACGCTGCGCTCTTCGCGCGCGCCGGGCTCGTCGAAGGCCCCGCCGCGCCACAGCTCCGCGAACGCCGCGCGCAACGCTTCATCGTCCGCGACGTCGCGCGTGCAACACGCGATCAGGTGTGCGACCTCGGTGCGGCTGATCTTGACCGCCGAGCCCGCGACGAAGAGCGCGTCGTTGCCGCGAGCGAGCACCAGCGTGCGCACGGCCATCCACAGTGGCGTCAGACAAAACATGCGGATCCCAGTCTGATCGCCCGGGATTGCCAAGGAGTACTCGAGCGCGTCTCGCAGATGGCGGCGCGCCACCTCGAAGACTTCCTCCACCGCCGCGTGCGCCCGGTAACGCTTGTCGGGATCGATCAGCTCCGAAGCGCGCAAGTCCTGTGCCGCGCACACGCTCTCTGGGATGAAGCACACGCTGCGCGCGCGATCCTCGGTCACGTCCTTGAGCACGTTCACGAGCTGCAGGCCAGCGCCGAAGTGCTCTGCATGATCGCGCAGGATCCGCAAGCGGCCGGCGGGCAGCTGCTCCTGCAAGTGCGCGGCGAACAGATCGGTGAGCATCCGGCCCACGGTTCCGGCGACGAAATAGCAGTAGCGCTCGAGGTCTTCGATCGTGTGCAGCACGAAGAGCTGATCGTCGCCCGGCTTGCGATGGGTGTAGAGCTGCATGCCGCGGATCATCTCCGGGATCCAGCGCCTGCAAGCCTCCTGCGCTGCCTCGTCGAGCGCGCCCCACACGCGCATCACGCGCGGCAGATTGCGCGCGAGCTCGAGCTCTGCGTCTTGCCCAGAAATCGCGGCGAAGCGAGCAGCGAGCGCGCTCGGATCGGTGCCCTGCTCGAGCACCGCGAGCAACTGGCCGAACATCGCATCGCGCGTGTGCAGGGCGAGCCCGGGATGATCTTCGATCGTGTCCGCGATCCGGCAGAGCAGGTAGCCGCAGGTCACCGCCACCTCGAGCTCGTGCGGCAGCATGGCGATGGGACGGCTGAATGTTCGCGACACCGCCTGCAAGCTCCGCACGCACAGCTCCCAGTCATCGCGCACGTCGCCGCCCACGATCGGGCTCTTCGACACGCGCTCGCTCGTGCGCGAGGTGCGAGCCGCCGGCGCAATCGAGGGTGCGGCTGTCTCGGCCCGAGGCGGCGCCGCGGCAGGCTCGCGGCCCGCGCTCTGCTTGCGATAGCGCCGCCGCGCCGGAGCAGGCAACAGGCTGAGCAGCGGCCACTTGGCCCACGGCCAATACGCCGAGAGCGCGGGCGCGATCGCGCCCAGCTCGCCCGCTCGGGCGCGCTCCGCCAACGTCTCGCTCACGGCCCCGAAGGCCATGCGCGTGAACGAGGACGCAAAGCTCAGCGGCACGCGGTCCTCACCCATCAAGATCCGCATGGTTCGCTTGCACTCCGAAGGGCTGGCGCGCCACGCGCGATACACCGCGCGGCGAATCGCCGTCGCGCATTCGTCGTCGCGCGAGAACACTTCATAGAGCGCATTGCCGAGCAGCTCGGGGACATAGCTCTCGGCCTCGCGCCGCTGCTGGTAGGCGTCGATGGAAGCGCTGCCCGCGAGCACCTCCGCATCGAGAAAACCTTGGGTGAGCCCGGCCGCGGTGAGCGGGTGCAAATGGCCGACGGCATCGCCGACGAGCGCCAGCGCGCCCTGCCCGAACGCCGTGCGCGGCGCAAAGCGCGTGGCCGCCCAGAGCAAGGGCCCGTCCTGCAGCGCCGCGCGCAAGCGAGGCGCGATCGCGGGCGGCATGATCGGGCCGAAGCGCTCCCACAGAAAGCCTCGCGTGCGGCTGCTCGGCCCCTCGCGGAGGGGCACGTCCAGACAGACGCGCACGCGGTCCTCCGCGATGCGGTACATCAGCACCGGCCCAGGACCTCCGAGAATCACGTGCCCGAAGCCCTCGAACGGCAAGCGCGCGTCGGTGAGCTCGACCGACGCCATGTGCGAAAGCACCGTCGAGGCAGCGCCCCCGATCGCCGCTGCGAGCGACGACTTGCGGCCGTCCGCGCCGACGATGCGCTCGGCGCGCAGCTCGAGCATGCGCCCCGCGCGTCGATCTTCGGCCCACAAGCGCTGGCCCTCGACCCGCGTCACGCGCGTGTGCGGGCGATACTCGACTCCGTCGCAGGCGCACGCGTGATCGCGAATCGCGTCGACGATGCGACTGTGCTCACACGCAAGCGCGGTCTTGCCGTCCGGGTACGGCAGCTGCACTGGAGCGCCACCGTCGTCCGGCAACACCGCGAACCCGTATCCGGTGCGCGCCCCACCGACCTCGAGGCGGCCGACGCGCAGCCGGTCGAGCACGCCAACACCCGGCGGGTGGATCCACTCGCCCGCAAAGCGCGCGGCCGCCTGCGGGTTGGCCTCGAGCAGCAGCACCCGCGCGCCCCGGCTGGCAAACGCGATCGCTGCGAGCGAGCCGACCGGGCCTGCGCCCACGATCACGACATCGTGACCGTCGCTGACGAGCCTGAGGCGTGGCCGCCCCGGCCCCTGATCACTGGTCAAGTTAGGCATCGTAAGATCCTGTCGACCGCACGCCCCGACCGGTCCGCAGTGCGCCGGGGCCCACGACCCATCCCGGAAGGCCCCGCGCCGCTGGAAGGCCCGCAGCATATCCGAGGTGCGCAGCGCTTCAACCAGTTCCGACGGCGTGGAAGCGCCAAGGCGCAATCGCTCGGAACGTGGCCCTGCTCATCCGACGAAATTAACTGACATGGAGCTTACCGCCGCGGTTTTTTGGGGCGAAAAGGGACTCGGCGCCGCAAGCGGTCGCTCGCCTTGCGCTGGCCCAACACCTCACTGCGGGAACGTCGCGGGCGTGGCTTCGAAGTTCAGGTACAGCCACCAGCCGTCCTCGCCTGTTGGGCTCTGGGCCATGTCTGCGTCCTGCTGTCGCAGATACATGCTGAGCGGTGTGCCCGCGAGCGGCGGTCCTAGATAGGCCGGAAGCAGCGCCTTCATCGCTTCGGACTTGGTCACGAAGCCTGCGATCAAGCCCGTCATGACACCACCGTTCGAGTCGTAGCTTCCAGCGATGCGCCCAGCGGTGACTTTGACGGCGATGCCGCCGACCGTCATGACGAAGTCCGCGCCGGTGGTGGTCGCGAAGCAAGGGCCGGCCGGCTCGCCGACCGGCGGAGTGAAAGCCGAGGTCGTGCCTGCCATCGCCTGAAGGCATGCACCTTGCGACTTGTTCTCGATCGCTCCCGACACGTCGAGCCCAGACTGTGGCTTGGGCATGCAGCGCGTGGGTGTGCTCACAGGACAGTTTCCGTCGGTCATCGTCAGGTGCGCTTGGCTCGCCTTTGGATCGAGGGGCTGGAACAGGAGCATGAAGGAAACGTCGAGAAACCCATCTCCGTCATAGTCCATCGTCAGCCCGCCCGGGATCAGGTTTCCATTGACGGACTGGCCGAGGAACATCTGATCGGTGATGTCGGTCGTGCCGTTCAAGTAGAAGTGGGGATCGCGCAGGTAGAGCGCAGTGATGCGCATCGCCGTGGGCGGTCCCGCGGGACCGGAGTCCCCTACGGGTGCACGCGCGTCACCGACTGGCCCCGCGTCTTTGCTCTTGCCCGCGTCCACGGCAGCCATCCCCGCAGCGCCTCCGCCCTTGCCCGAGGCACCGCTCGTCGATGTGCCTCCCGCGCCGGTCGCCGTGGTGCCAGCTTGGCTCGCGCCAGCGCCGCTGCCCCCGCTCGAACCCTTGACGGAGGACGACGATCCGCTCCGCCCGGCGTCGCCGCTAGAACAACCGACCATGCAGGCGACGAGGACGCATGTCGTCGTTGCAGGCGCGTACGCAGGCCACCGCTCGGTCGATCTGGTCCAGGCGCTAGAAATCATCGGCGGGACTCTACACCGCAGGCGATCGGAATGGAGCCACCCCCCGGCGGGGTCAGCCCGGTACGCGATCGAGGTGGCCGCTCCAAGGACCACGGCTCAGGGGCAATTCTGCATGCCGACGAGGTCGGACCGGGCTTGTGCGGCCAGGGCTAGTGCAGCGGGACCGGGGGAGCTTTTTGCCCCAGCGCGCAGCCTCCCGCACACCTCTGCTCGATCTCCGAAGATTCCGGACTGGCGATTCTGTCGCGTGTGCCCGAGCATGTGATATGAGCAAGAGGTCAGTTGATCGAGGTTGGGCGGTGCCAAGTGTGGGGGCGCCGCTCATCGGAGGTTGGGTGTGATGATGAGCAAGTCCAAGCTGGCCACGTTCGTGGCGTCGATGGCGATTGCATTCGCGGTCGCTGCATGTGGTTCGACCAACAACCAGAGCGGTGGAACCTCATCGGTTCTTCCGCCCTCGACGAGCCCGGATCTCGGACCGACCACCGGCGCGGGCATACCGACGGCGCCGGGAGCGGCGCCGAGCAATTCTGGTCTGCCGAGCAACACGCTCGGGACCGGAGGCACCTCCGCGCTGCCGACGGCCGGAGCGGGCGGTACGCTTGCGCCTGGCGGCGCAGGCGGCGCAGGAATGATGATGGCGCCAACCAATGCGATGGGCATGGCTGGCGCTGCGTCCCCGGGCGGTGTCGCCTGGACTCCCGGAGGCCGGCTCGATGCGAGCGGCAACCTGATCGCGCCGGCAGCCGACGAAGGCTTCCAGATCAAGACCAGCACCTTCACGCTGAACCCCGGGGACGAAGTGTACAACTGCTTCCACGCCGCGGTGCCGAGCAGCGCGGTGTTTCCGGTCGGCGAGTGGGACGCGCAGATGAGCCCCGGCAGCCACCACTTCATCCTCTATCGCGCGGGCGCCGACAGCACCCCGGACCGCACGCTCACGAGCCCGGGCTGCACCTCGGGCTTCGGAGGCAGTACCTGGCTCTACACCCAGGGCGCGCCGCGCGGGCACCTGCCGTTTCCGGACGGCGTCGCGATGGAGCTGGCCGCGGGCGAGCGCATCATCTTCGACATGCACTACATCAACACCACGAACGCCCCGATCCAAGCATCGGTCACGTTGAACGTCTACAAGGTGAAG